>DASTAL010000332.1:0-5742 GCA_035712685.1 Rudaea sp.
GTGCAGGGTCAGAAAGGCATGCAGGCCGATGAAGTGCAGTTGGCGTAAGCCACTCGCCGCATAGGTACGCAAAGAAAACCCCGGTCAGCAATGGCCGGGGTTTTTTATGCAATCGATACACACAGGCGGACGCGCAAACCCAATGCCCAAACCGAACTACAAATACGACAAGCGCCAGCGCGATCTCGCGAAGAAAAAGAAGCAGGACGAGAAGCGCCTGCGCAAACTGGAAAAAGGTCGTGCCGCCGGCACAGATGCGGCTTCCGCCACGCTTCAGGATGTGGCGGAGTCGGACCCGGACGGAAAATCCGCTTCGCACGATTGACACAAGCACTCGCGATCCGATTTTCGCCGGTGCGCATCAAAGCCGGTTGTGTTCCAGCGGCCGCTGCCGGTGCATCAGCGCCCATTCCACTTGCTCAGCCAACGCCGCTTCGCCGAGCAGGCGCAGGATTTCGCGTTGCTCGGCCGCATCCGTGGCACGATCCAGCGCCTTGCGCGCGGCGCCGAAGATGCGCTGCATGTAGCGGTACTGCTTGATGAGTTCCTTGTCGGCTTTCTTGTAGGCGTACGCCGCGCGCACGCCGGCGACGATGGAAAAGACCGCCATGACCACGACCAGGTCGTTCTTCGTATCCGCGGACAGATGCACCGCGAACGCGGCGAGCACGATGCTGATGGCTATGCCCACGCCCAGACTGGCGACGTCGATGGCTTCGGTGAAGCGATGCGTGCGTGCGCGCTGTGCGGCCTTGCGCCGGTAGTAGTCGAGCTGCCCGCCATGCCGCGCATCGCCGACCCATTCGCGGACGACGTCTCCGATTTCTCGTGCCGCATCCGCAATGTTGCGCGTCGCGCAGTCCAGCTCGGCGCTGCGCATCGTGTCGCGTACCCAGCCCAGTTCGACATCCTGTTTCTGCAGGAAATTGTCGCGCGCGAATTCGGCATCGCCGGCGAGCGAGATGCCGATCCGCCGCCAGTACCACTGCACGCGCAGGCCTTCGGCAAGCGCGCGGTAATCCAGGTATTTGCGATGCCAGCCGCGGCGGTTGGCGACGACGACGAGGAAACCGCCCAGCGCGAACAGCAGCAGGAAAACGTAGATCATGTCGTCCTGCGCGGGCAGGTTGTCGTAGGCCGTGAACGCGATCGCCATCAGCGCCGCAACCGTGTAAAGCCCGCGCATCGCCAGCAGTACACGGCGCTGGAAATGGATCGCCAGCCAGTCCGCCGCACGGAACAGGCGGTCGATCGCATCGGTGCCCGGCATGGGGTCGTCCGCGAGGCCCGGGTGCGTGGCAATCGACGCGGAGCGTTTGTCCGCATCCGCGTTGAATTCGCCCGAACGGGCCAGCATCGCGCGGAAATTGTCCGGCATCGCACCGTCGCCCGGCAGGTTGCGGTCGCCGCTGCGCCAACAGGTCTGCAATGGATGCAGCGGCGACGCCGGTGCGCCATCGGCCTGGTCGCGCGAACACACGATGTGATACGCGAGGCGTTCGTTGTCGTCGTCCAACAGGCTGCGCGGCGTGGCGCGGCGGCGCTCGGCCAGCGCCGGCTTTTCGCCGCTCAGGCGGTAGCGCACGATTTGCGCCGTGCCGCCAAGCAACGCGGACGGTTTGCCGTCCCAGATCGCCAGCAAGATGTGGCAATGATCGCTGACGTAGACCCCGGCCTGCGCGTAATGCCGGTCGCGCTCGTGCCCGGTGGGCGCGGCAGTGCCGGCAAGGTGCGCCAGTTCGATGATTTGCGCGGCATCGCACAGTGCATTGAAGCGCGCACGCGCGGCCGCATCCGCGAAGTCCTCGGCGTATTGCGCGCGCGTCAGCGGCAACGGCGCGATCAGGCGCGCGCCGACGGCGAGCGCCTCCTCGGCGACCAGTTGATCGCCGCCCTCGGCCAGAGCGGACACCACGAGCAGCGGCATGTCCGGATATTCGCGCTGCATGCGCGCGAGAAAATCGCGCACGCATTGTCGGATCGGTTCAACTTCGCTCGCGACCAGATTGCGATGACTGGTAACGCCGATCGTCAGCGGTATGGCAACGCGCGCAGTCATCCGCCGCGCGCGGCCGCCGCGATCAGGCCGGAAACATAACGCATGCTGGCCAGCTTCTGCGCTTCCGCCGTAGCTCCGGCGATCAGCTTGGCGGCCTCGTCCAAAGCGCTCCTGCGCTTCTTCTGGCCCGTAGCATCTGCCGGTGCCGCGATCGCGCTCACATACAGCGCATAGGCGAAATCGTGCCTGTAATTGGTACCGCGTGCGCCGGCCTGCTGCTGTTCACGGTAGTACGCCAGCGCCGGTTGCAGGATCTTGATGGCATCGTCGTTGTGACCCTGCATCGCAACCGCGTGCGCGAGCATGGTCCCGAAGGCCGATGCGGTGAGGCGCGCATCGGAGTTGTCGAATGGAGCGCGCGGCTGCTTGAGCGCGCGTCGGGCCAAGGCCTCGGCTTGCGGGTAACGGCCAAGCTGGAGGGCGGCCCTTGTTGCATCATCCAGATAGGCTCTCAAGCTCACGGCCTGGATGTTGACGGCGATCTTGTCGTCTGCGGGAACCTGGACACGATCGGCCTGGGCGATCGCGTCCGTGGCAGTGACGAGGGCCGCCTGCGGCTGGCCCGCGAACAGTTGCTGCGCACTGGTCAGACCGCGCTCCGCCGTCGTGATCAGCGCGCGCTTGGGATCGTCCGGCTTGAAATCCACCATGAATTCGCCGGCATCGTGCGAATACGATTTCAGCGACCGTGCCACTGCTGCCGCATCGCCGGCATTGGCTTGCATGTACGCAAACGTAAGCCACTGGAATGCCACCGTCGGGCCAAGGCTCGAAGGCAGGCGCTTGTCCTGCTTCAGCGCGAACAGCGACTGCATTGTGGCGATGGCGCCGGAAATCTCGCCACGCTGGTATTGCAAATCCGCAACCTGGCGCAGCCCCAGCGTCCAATAGCGCCAGGAATCCATGTTCGACGCATCGAAGCGCACCAGATCCTGCGCTGCCTGCACCTCGCGTCGTGCATAGTCGGCGGCAGTGGCGTCGTCGTGGCGGCGGTCTGCCACCCGACTGAGCACGTCCGCTGCGAGTGCGCGGTTGAGTAGCGAATGCAGGTCGTTCGGACGTTGCGCCAGCACTTTTTCGGCCAGGTCATACACCTGTTGCTCGAGTGCCTGCGCCGCATCGATTTGATTGAGCGCCAAGTGATAGCGCGCCTGCGAATCGGCCGTGTCGGCATAAGACGAGGCTGCATTCAGATCCGACAGGTCCAATGCGCCGAGGCCCGCCAGCACCTTGCGCGCCTCTTCGCAGGTCTCGATGCCTTTCTCGTTCGATTGGGTATGGCTGAGGTAATTGAGGTCGTCCCCGTACAGTTGCCGCACGCGTCGCGACGGATCGGCGCCGTATACCAGCGGCTTGAGCAGATCGGCAGCCTGTTGCAATTTGGTGGCGTCGCTGCCAGCAGAGCCTCTGGAGCGGACCACGCTTGTGCCTTGCTCGAACAAGGCCAGGGCGAGACCATAGGCGACGTCTTCGCTGTGGTCGCCGGCGGCGCGCAATTGCTCGAACACGGTTTGTGCCGCGTCGAGTTTTTTGCCGCCGGCCTCTTGATCACCGGTAGCCGTCTGCGCCGCACCTTCGCGCACCAGGGCCATCGCGCGATTGATCCGCGTCTGCGGCGTGACCTGCTGTGGTGGCAGGCTGTCGTAATAACCGACCGTCCTTTGTGCCAGCTTGCCCAGCGTGTCCAGCCGCCCGGTGGGCGCCAGCTCGGCATAGAAATCCTCGATCAGGAAACTGACCAATTTTTCGGCGTTACTGCGCGAATTCTGTGCCTCGAGTTCCGCCGTGCGCGCCCGGCGCATGTTGATCCAGCCGAAGATCGCGCCGGCGACGGCAAGCAGCAGCAGCGCCGCGCACACCCCGGCGACCAGGTGCGCGCGCCGCAGCGCGCGCTGCGTGGCGACCTCGCGTTCGCGTTGCGCGGCGAGCTGGCGCTCGGCTTCGTCGCGTGCCTCGCGTTCCTTGCGCAGGTTGCGGCTGGCCAGCACCACGCTGCACAGCACGTCGTGGGTCAGTTCCACGCGGCGCATGTCGAGGCGTTCCTCGATGCGCAACAAGCGACGATTGACTAGCGTCGCCAGCGCATCCGGTGCGGCGCCCGCCGCGGTCAGCGCCTTGCGCACGCGCTCCTCGGCGAGGCTTTCGCGATAGCCGGATTCGGTGAGCAGCTCGTCTTCGATCACGCGACGCACGCCGGCCGGCTGGTCCGCCAGCGCGCGCTCGTAGAACTCGGACAGGATCGTATCGCGCGAACCGGCCAGCAGGTCGGCGGAAATTTCGCGCCGTCCCTGCACCTGCCGTGCCACATTGAGTTCGCGGCAGACCAGGCTAAGCAGCGACGGTTCGATTTCGGCATTCGCCAGTTCCGAGCCGCCGGCGACAAAGCGCACGATCGCCTCGGCGACTTCCTGCGATACCAGTTTCCCGCCGGGCTTCACCACCGCGCTCAGCGCCTGCGCGCCGTTCATGCGTGCCAGCCGCATGCGGTTCTGGGTGATCGACGGCATGCTGTCCTTCACGCTCTCCAGGTGCGCCAGGTAGTCCTCGCGCAGCGCGATCAGCACGCGGTAATCCGCGCGCGCGAAATCGAAATCCGCCGCGGCGCCGTCGTCGCTTTCGATACGCGCTTCGAGCGAGGCTGGCGGACGGTTTTCGATCAGGTCGGCGAGCTGTTCGAGGAACTGCCGCGCGCGCAGGCGGCCGGCGTCGTCGGCTTGCCCGAGCGTGAAGATCTCCTCGAATTGGTCGAAGATCAACAGCGGCATCAGCGTGTTGCCGTCGCGGTCGCGCAACAAGTCTTCACGGTGATGCAGGAATTCCCACAGCGACTCGCCCTCGATCGCGCTGCCCGGTCGCGTCCAGTGCCCGGCTTCCGCGGTGGCGCGGAAGATCGCCTGCTTGATCTGTTCGGATGGCGACGGCGATTCGGGCGCGTAGTCGACGCGCACGTACACCGGACAGAATCCCGCGCCGCGCAGGCGCGGTACGAGGCCGGCACGCAACAGTGAGGTCTTGCCCAGGCCCGACTGGCCGAACAGCACGGTCAGCAACTTGCGCTGCACGCGGCGCGCGAGTTCGGCGGCTTCTTCGTCGCGACCATGAAAGTAGGCGCGGGTTTCCTCGGCATACGAAAACAGGCCGAGCCAGGGATTTTCCGGATCGAGCGTAACCGCGCCGCCGTGGTTGATGTCGTTCATGCGCGCCCCCTGCCGGCCAGTTCGCGCAGACGGCTCAGGAATTCCGGCGTCGGTTCGCCGTCGGGCAGACGCGTCATGTGCACGGACTTGAAATGCTCTGGCACCAGCGCGGTCGCTTCCGGCGTGGCGTCAATGCACACCGGCAATATGAACACCGCGCCTTCCGCGATGCTGCGGCTGCGATCCACGGCGTAGCTCCATTCGCGGCGGAAGTAGGCTTCGTGGCGGCGCTGCGTCGTCGCCGAAATGATCGGTACGAAGAAACTGCAGCGCGCGATGTTCGCACGGATCTTGCGATCGTAGTCGTCGCCGCCTTCGAGGCGATCCAGGTCGAACCAGGTCGTCAGTCCGGCCGCATCCATGCCCGCTTTCAGGCGCTGCACGGCGGCAAGGTCTTCGCGTGCGTAGCTGATGAAAATCGCGTTTTCCGGCATCTCGCGCGCCGGCGGCAGGAAACGCTGCGGTGCGCTGGCGCCATTGGATGCG
>DASTAL010000333.1:0-9353 GCA_035712685.1 Rudaea sp.
GCAGCGGGAAGGCGGTACAATGTTGTCATCGAAATTTTCCAGTCGATACGTCTGTAGTTTAGCCGACACGACCGTGCTTGCATGACCCTCATCGCCCTTGGCCTCAATCACCAGTCCGCGCCCCTGCCGGTGCGCGAAAAGGTGGCGTTCGCACCCGAAGCGATGCCGCAGGCATTGTCGGATCTGGCGCGTCAGACCGGCGTGAACGAGGCGCTGATTCTGTCCACCTGCAACCGCACGGAGGTGTATGTGGACGTGGCGGCCGGCGCCGAAACCGTGCCGCGCGACTGGCTGCTGGGCCATCATGAATTGGATGCGCGCCGGCTCGACGAGTTCCTCTACCGCCACGCCGACTACGCCGCGGTGCGCCACCTGTTTCGCGTCGCGACTGGCCTGGATTCCATGGTGCTCGGCGAACCGCAGATCCTCGGCCAGGTGAAGGACGCCTACCAGCTCGCGCGCGATGCCGGCACCCTGCGCGCGCCGATGGAACGCCTGCTGCAGCAAACCTTCGCCGTGGCCAAGCGCGTGCGCACCGAGACGCGCATCGGCGCCAATCCGGTATCCGTGGCGTTCACCGCGGTGCGCCTGGCCGAACGCCTGTTCGCGAACCTGGGCGAGGCCTGCGTGCTGCTGATCGGCGCGGGCGAAACCATGGAACTGGCCGCCCGCCATCTGGCCGAGTCGCGCGTGCGGCGCCTGATCGTCGCCAACCGCACCCTGGAAAACGCGCAGGCGCTGGCCGGGCGTTTTTCCGGCTACGCCATCACCCTGGCCGACCTGCCGCGGCACCTGGCCGAAGCCGACATCGTGATCAGTTCCACCGCGGCGCGCGAGCCGGTGCTCACGCGCGCGATGGTCGCCGACGCAATCGCCGCGCGCCGGCGCCGGCCGATGTTCCTGGTCGACCTCGCCGTGCCGCGCGACATCGAGACCGAAGTTTCCGCGCTGGAAGATGTATACCTTTACACCATCGACGACCTGCGTCAGGCGGTCGACGCGAACCTGCGCTCGCGTCAGGAGGCGGCTGCGCAAGCCGATGCATTGATCGACCTGTCGGTGACGCACTACCTCGCCTGGCGCCACGCGCTCGACAGCGGCAATCCGTTGCCGCTGATGCGTCGCGCCGCCGAGCAGCAGCGCGACGCCGTGCTCGCCCGCGCACGCGCGCTGCTCGCGAACGGACGCACCCCGGAACAGGCGCTGGACTATCTCGCGCACACGCTCACCAACAAGCTCATGCACGCGCCCAGCGCGAATCTGCGCGCCGCGGCGATGCAAGGCGACGCCGAGCTGCTGCGCGCCGCCGAACGCCTGTTCGAAGCGACCGACGACAGCAAGGATTCCGACGCATGATGCCGTCGATCCGGCGCCGGCTTGACACACTCGCCGAACGCCATCAAGAAGTCGCGCTGCTGCTCGCCCAGCCCGAGGCAACAAACGACAACTCGCGCTTCCGCGACCTGTCGCGCGAATACGCACAATTGCAGCCGCTCGCCGACACGCTCGCGCGCTTCGACGCGACCGAAAAATCGCTGGCCGCCGCGCGTGCGATGCTCAACGATCCCGACTTGCGCGAACTGGCCGAATCCGAAATCGCGGAACTGCAAGCGCGGCACGAATCGCTCGACCGCGAATTGAACGTGTTGCTGCTGCCCAAGGACGACCGCGACGACGCCAACATCTTCCTCGAAGTGCGCGCCGGCACCGGCGGCGACGAGGCCGCGATCTTCGCCGGCGACCTGTTCCGCATGTACGCGCGCTACGCCGAGACGCGCGGCTGGCGCGTGGAAATCCTCTCGTCCAATCCAGGCGAGCACGGCGGCTACAAGGAAATCGTCGCGCGCATCGAAGGCACGGGCGTGTTCGCGCGCCTGAAGTTCGAATCCGGCGCGCATCGCGTGCAGCGCGTGCCGGCGACCGAGGCGCAGGGCCGCATCCACACCTCGGCGGCGACCGTGGCGATCCTGCCGGAGATGGATGAGATCGAAGACGTCGAGCTGAATTCCGCCGACCTCAAGATCGACACGTTCCGCGCCAGCGGCGCCGGCGGCCAGCACGTCAACAAGACCGACTCGGCGATCCGCATCACGCACTTGCCCAGCGGCATCGTCGTGGAATGCCAGGACGAGCGCAGCCAGCACAAGAATCGCGCCCGTGCATTGTCGTTGCTGAAAGCGCGCCTGCTCGACGAACAGCGCGCCAAGCAAAGCGCGGCCCAGGCCGACAGCCGGCGGCTGCAAGTCGGTTCCGGCGACCGCAGCGAGAAGATCCGCACCTACAACTTCCCGCAGAACCGCGTCACCGACCACCGCATCGGCCTGACCTTGCACCGCCTGCCCGAAATCCTCAACGGCGATCTCGACGCCCTGCTCGATCCGCTCGCGCAGGAATTCCAGGCCGAGCAGATGCAGGCGCTTTCGACGTAATCCGATGCTTTGTGGCAACATGCGCATCCGCCGCGGACTGCGCCATGAGCTTTGATCCCGCACTCAGCCAGGGTTTGACGGAACTGATCGAACTGCTGTCGCAGGGCGAACTCGGCCCGGCGCGCGCGCGCGCCGAAATCCTGTTGCGGCGCTATCCGGAGCAGCCGGAGCTTTGGCGTTTGTCGGGCGTTTGCGCCCTGCAACAGGGCGAATTCGACGTCGCGCGGCGCGCGCTGGACCAGGCCCTGAAACTCGCGCCGCAATCGGTCGAGAACTGGTGCAACCTGGCCAGCCTGCATACGGCAAAGCGCGAATTCGGCGAGGCCGAGCGCGCCCTGCGCCATGCGCTGACCCTGTCGCCGCATCACGCCGCGGCCCTGAACAACCTCGGCAGCCTGCTCGATGCGCGCGGCGACTATTACGGTGCGGCCGAATGCTTTTCCAAGGCGATCACGCAGCGCCCGGATTACGCGCGCGCCTGGGTCAACCAGGCCGCGGCCCTGCTGTCCGTGCGTCAGCTCGGTCGCGCCGAGGCGAGCGCGCAGCGTGCGGTGCAGCTGACGCCGCATTGGGCCGACGCACACTTCGTGCTCGGCAACGTGCTCGACGCGGCGCGCAAGCCCGGCGCCGTGGCGGCGTGGCGCGAGGCCGCCCGGTTGGCGCCCTCGAACCCGCAATACCAGTACCAGCTCGGCCTCGGCGAGGACAAGGAAGGCCGCTTCGCCGCGGCGGTGCGCGCCTTCGAGGCGTGCCTGGCGCTGGTGCCGGACCATTTCGCGGCGCTGTCGCAGCTGGCGTTTCTGCACCGGCGCCTGTGCGACTGGCGCGCGCTGCCGCCGTTGTCGCGGCACCTGATCGCCGGCATCGATGCGAACGCCCCGGGCATCACGCCGTTCTCCATGCTGGTGGAAGACACCACGCCCGCGCAGCAACTGGCCTGCGCGCGCACGTTCGCCGCCCAGCGCGAACTCGAGGTCGAGCCGCTGCAGAACCGGCTGGGGCCGCGCCCACACGGGCGCCATGACGGTCCGCTGCGCGTAGGTTTCGTGTCGGCCGGATTCGGCCAGCATCCGACCGCGTTGCTGATCGTGGAATTGATCGAACGCCTGCGCACGCACGCCTTGCACACGATCGCCTACGCGACCACGCCCGACGACGGCAGTGCGCTGCGCAAGCGGCTGGCCGCTGGATTCGGCGAATTCCGCGACCTGTCCTCGCGCGCGCTGGACGGCGCCCTGCTCAAACTGCGCGAGGACCGGCCCGACATCCTGATCGACCTGGACGGTTATTGCGAAGGTTCCAGGCCCGAGCTGTTCGCCCTGCGCCCGGCGCGGGTGCAGGTGAACTGGCTCGCCTATCCGGGCACGCTCGGCGCGCCGTGGTGCGACTACCTCATCGCCGACCGCTTCGTGATTGCGCCCGAACAGCGCGCGCACTACAGCGAAAAGATCGCCTACCTTCCGCGCTGCTACCAGCCGTCGGACACCACGCGCATGCTCGACGATCCGTCGCCGCGCAAGCAGTATGGCCTGCCCGTCGGCGCCGTCGTCTTCGCCTGCTTCAACCATGCGTGGAAGTATACTTTGCGCAGTTTTGCGCGCTGGATGAAGATCCTCAAGGCCGCACCGGACAGCGTGCTGTGGCTGCTGGCCGCTCCGCCCGGCAGTGGCGCCGACGAGCACCTGCGCCGAGCTGCGCACGCCGCCGGCGTCGATCCGCAGCGCCTGATTTTCGCGCTGCGGGTGCCGCATGCCGAGCACCTGATGCGCTACCGCTGCGTCGACCTGTTCCTCGACACCAACCCTTACAATGCACACACCACCGCCTGCGACGCGCTGTGGGCCGGCTGTCCGGTACTGACCCAGCCCGGCCAGACGTTTGCCTCGCGCGTGGCCGGCAGCCTCAACCAGCATCACGGCATGCAGCAGATGAACGCGACATCGGACCAGGATTACGTCGACAAGGCGATCCAGCTGGCGCGCTTCCAGCCGATGCTCGCGGCGCTGCGCGGCCGCCTCGAGGACGCACGCCGCAATTCCGGCCTGTTCGACATGGCGGGCTACGCGCGTGACTTCACGACCGCGCTCACGCTGATGTTCCAGCGCAGCGAGCGCGGTCTCGCCCCCGAGGATTTCGAGGTACCTGCATGAGCGCGAGCGACCATTTCATTCCCCAGAGCCTGTGCGTGCTGACCGTCTCGGACACGCGCACCGCGGCAAACGATGCTTCCGGCGACTACCTGTGTGCGTCGCTGACCGAGGCCGGCCACCGCCTGCACGAACGCCGCCTCGCGCGCGACGACCGCTATCTGGTGCGCGCCATCGTCGCGGCGTGGATTGCCGATCCTGCGGTGGACGGCGTGCTCGTCACCGGCGGCACCGGCTTCACCGGTCGCGACTCGACGCCCGAAGCGATCGCGCCCTTGCTCGATAAGGAAATGACCGGTTTCGGCGAGATGTTCCGCGCCCTCAGCTACGAGGAAATCGGCACGTCGACGCTGCAGTCGCGCGCGTTCGCCGGACTCGCCAACGCGACGTTCGTGTTCTGCCTGCCAGGCTCGACCTCGGCCTGCCGCACGGCCTGGGAAAAGTTGCTTTGCGCACAATTGGACGCGCGCACGAAGCCGTGCAATCTGGCCGGCCTGAAACCCCGGCTGCGCGAGACCTGAGAAACGCTACGCCGTCGTGAACGATGCCGGCGGCGGCATTTCACCAGGCATGCGTGTTACCGCATCCACCCGCGCCGCGGGCGGGCCGCGCCGCAACCAGGATTCGAGTTCGCCCAACGCCGCGGCATCGCCGCAAGCCAGCACCTCGACACTCCCATCGGGCAGGTTTTTCGCGTAGCCGGTCAGGCCAAGCCGCCGTGCCAGCTCGCGCGTGTGCGCACGGAACGCCACGCCCTGCACGCGGCCGCGCACGTTGAATTTCGCACACGGCACGAGTCAGCGGATTCCGGTGGCGTCCTGCAGGTCCTTGGTCTGGATCGGCCCGAGGAACGTCTTCGCCAGGTGACCGTCCGGTGCGATCAGGTACGTGTTCGGCAGGCCCTTCGGGGCGCCGAAATCCTTCGGCGGATTGTCGACATCGACCATGCTCACCGGAAAGCTCAAGGGGTGCGAGGCGAGGAATTTCTCGATGTCGGCCTTGTCGGCATCCTCGAAATCCATGCCGATCGCGGCGACCTTGTCCTTGTGCGCGGCGACATAGGCGGAGATGTCCGGCAGTTCCTTCAGGCACGGCGAGCACCAGGTCGCCCAGAAGTTCACGATCACCCACTTGCCGTGCTGGCTGGCCAGGTCGAAGGTTCCCCCGTCGAGCGTTTTCACGCTCAGCGCGGGTTTTGGCGCGGCGGCAAGCGCGACGCCGGAACACAATGCGAGGACGAGGATGGCGGCAAGCTTCATGAGGTCTTCTCCAATTCGGAATCTTCCAGCGCGGATTCGGACACCGGCGACGGCACGATGGTTTCGCGAACGTGGCCGGCAAAAGCCGTCAGGCTAGCGGTGAGCGAAGCGCCGAGCAACACCAGGATCCAGGCGAGGTAGATCCAGAAGATGAACAGCGGCACGACCGCGACCACGCCATAGATTTCCGCGTACCCGTGTCCCGCATACAGCACGAAACCGCGCTTGGCCGCCTCGAACGCCAGCGCGATGAGCAACGCCGCAACGAGCGCGTGGCGCGGGCGCACCGCGCAGCTGGGAATCAGCGCATAGGCCATCGCCAGGACCAGCCATTGCAGCAGGAACGGCGCGACACCCAGCAGGTGCGAACGCATCCAGGAATTCGCGGCCGCGCTTTCGGCAACCGGGGACGCGAACACCCAGGACATGAGCGCAAGCATCGTCACGAGCAGGAACGGACCCAACGTGAGCGTCGTCCAGTAGATCGCGAAGCGCGTGGCGGCGCGGCGCGTCTGGCGCACCCGCCAGATGCGATTGAACGCGCCCTCGATGCTCAGCATGAGGGAAACGGCACTGAAGACCAGGACCAGGACGCCCACCGCCGTGGCCCTGCTCGCATTGTCGGCGAACTGGGTGAAGTAGCCCTGCACGGCCTCGCCGGTAGCCGGCAGGAAATTGTCGAAGACGAAGCGCGTGATGGATTCGCGCCACTGCGAGTACACGGGAAACGCCGACAGGATGCCCAGCACGACCGTGATCAGCGGCACGAGCGCGAACAGGCTGGTGAACGCCAGGGCCGCCGCGGTTTGCAGGCAGTTTTCGTCGAGGAAACGCCGCGCAGTGAAGCGCGCGAATGTCGCGGCGCGGTGGCGTTGCGATTTCAACATGCGATGATAGTAGTTCAAATCACCGCGAGACCGCGATGGCCGAAATCCTGATCGTCTACTACAGCCGCAACGGCAGCGTGGCCCAGCTTGCGCGGCACATCGCGCGCGGCGTCGAGGAAGTTCCGGACATGCGCGCCCGCCTGCGCAGCGTGCCGCCGGTCGCGCCGGTCACCCAGGTCGCGCAGCCGCCCGAACCCGCGGACGGTGCGCCATATGCGACACTTGCCGACCTGCGCGAATGCGCCGGCATCATCCTCGGCAGCCCTACGCGCTTCGGCAACATGGCCGCGCCGCTGAAACATTTTCTGGATTCCACCGGCGCGGAATGGGCCTCCGGCGCGCTCGTCGGCAAGCCCGCTGCCGTGTTCACCTCGACCTCGACCCAGCATGGCGGACAGGAAAGCACCCTGCTGTCGATGTTGCTGCCGCTGCTGCACCACGGCGCGCTGATCGTCGGCATCCCGTTCACCGAACCCGAGATCAGCACGACGACGACCGGCGGCTCGCCGTATGGCGCCAGCCACGTCGCGGGCACGTCCGGCGACCGCCCGATCAGCGACGACGAGCGCACGCTGGCGCGCAAGCTCGGCCGGCGCGTGGCCCAGGTCGCGGCGAAGCTCGGCACATGAAGACGCACGCGAACATCCTGCATGCCGGCATCGTGGCGCTGGCCGCGCTGCTGGTGTTGCAAATCGTCTGGCACGCCTGGCTGTTCCCGCCGCTCCCGGCACAGCGCTGGCCGACGCTGGCCCTGGCCGCGCTGCCGCTCTTGCCCGGCGTGTGGATTGCATTTCGCAATCTGCGCCGCGGCGTGCTCATCGGCGGCATCGTGTCCTTGTTCTACTTCTGCCACGGCGTCAGCGCGGCCTGGGGCGATACGCCGGTACGCGCCCTCGCCGGCGTCGAAATCGTGTTGACGCTGATCGTGATCGCCGCGCTGGGGTGGGATGCGCGGCATTACAAGCGTCCTGCCAAAAAATGATTCCCGTCGCCTGCGTATAATCGCCGCATCCCAGCGGAGACATGGACATGCCGTTTCTGCAAGCCGCGCCGGTGTTGAGCAACCAGTACCTGGACGATCGCGTATTGCGTTCGTACCTGCGCCGCGTATTGCCGCGCAACGTGCTCGGCGCGATCGAACCCGACCTGACCGACCTCGGCGAATACGCCGCCAGTGCGTGGTCGCTGGCGCGCACGCGCGAACGCGGCGAACCGAAACTCACGCCATGGGATGTCTGGGGCGAGCGCGTCGACCGCATCGAACTCACGCCCGCATGGATCGCCGCGCAGCCGCTGGCCGCGCGCCACGGCCTCGTCGCCGCCGGCCACGAAGCCGCGCACGGCGCGCACGCGCGCGTGCACCAATTTTCGCTGGTATACCTGTTCCATTGCGCCAGCGAGTTCTACACCTGTCCGCTGGCGATGAGCGACGGCGCCGCGACCGCGCTGAAGGCGTCCGGCAACCAGCGCCTGATCGAGCGCGCGCTGCCGCACTTGCTCAGCCGCGATCCGGAACAGTTCTGGATCGCCGGCCAATGGATGACCGAGAATGCGGGAGGTTCCGACGTTGCCGGCACCGAAACCGTCGCGCGCGAGGAAAACGGCCGCTGGCGCCTGTACGGGCGCAAGTGGTTCGTCTCGGCGATCAACGCGCAGGCCGCGCTGGCTCTGGCGCGTCCGGCCGGCGCACCCGCCGGGTCCGATGCGCTCGCGCTGTTCTACCTCGAACCGCGCAAGCCCGACGGGCGCTGGCGCAACATCGTGGTCGATCGGCTCAAGGACAAGCTGGGCACCCGCGAGCTGCCCACGGCCGAGATCCACCTCAACGGCACGCCGGCCGAACTCGTCGGCGAGGCGAAACACGGCGTGCGCCAGATCGCGCCCGTGCTCAACATCACGCGCACCTGGAACGCGGTCGGCGCGCTGGCGACCATGCGCCGTTGCATCGCGCTGGCGCGCGACTATGCGAACCGGCGCGTCGCGTTCGGCAAGCCGCTCGCCGAACAGCCGCTGTTCCAGGACACGCTCGCCGGCATGCAAGCCGAGTTCGAAGCGGCGTTCCACCTTACGTTCTTCGTGACGGAACTTCTCGGCCGCGCGCAAACCGGCCAGGCCGACGAAGCGCAACAGAACCTGTTGCGTCTGCTTACGCCGCTGGCGAAGTTGTGGACCGGCAAACTCGCCGTGGCGATCGCGTCGGAGGCCTGCGAATGCATCGGCGGTGTCGGCTACCTCGAAGACAGCGGCGTTCCGCAACTGCTGCGCGACGCGCAGGTATGGCCGATCTGGGAAGGCGCGAGCAACGTGCAGGCACTGGATTTCCTGCGCGCGTTCCGCTCCGCCGGCGGCTTGCAGCCACTGCTCTCGGCGCAGCGCACGATCCTGTCGCAGGTGCAGGCGCCGGAACTCGAACCTTGCGCGCGTGCCGCGCGCGAGGCGGCGACGCGCATCACCGATTGGCTGCAGAAAGCCTCGACCGGCGAACGCGAACGCCTCGAAGCCGGCGGCCGCGAACTCGCGTTCGGGCTGGCGCGCATGCTCGCCCTGTCCCTGCTCGCGCGCCACGCCGAATGGGCGTTGCGCGCCGAGAACGATCCGCGCCCCGCCGCCGCCGCGCGGCGCTTTGCCGAC
>DASTAL010000334.1:0-5091 GCA_035712685.1 Rudaea sp.
CATTTGCAAAACAACGCGGGCGCGGTGTCGATCTATTCGCTGCAGAACGGGCAATGGCAGCTTGGAGAAATGCTGTACAGCAATACCGGGATCATGAGCGGCGCCAACGCATTCGGCAGTTCGCTGGCGGTGGATGGATCCACGCTGTTTGTCGGCTTTCCGGGTTACATCAACGCCAAGGGCCTGCAGGTCGGCGACGTCGAAGCCTACGACCTGACGAACCTGCCATCGAGCTACAAGGGCCAGATTCTCGCCCGCGCGCCGGTCGATCAGTCCAGCTTTGGGTCCAGCCTGGCCGCCGCCAACGGCATTTTGGCAGTTGGTGCGGACAATCTCGGCCTCACCGGCGTCGGCGCTTCGGCCGGCGCGATCTATACCTTCAGCAAGTCATTCAACGGCTGGAGCCAGAGCGGCATGCTCACCGCACCCGACCCGGTTGCCTTCGCCTACTTTCCGGACGTGCTGGTCGTGGATGGCGGCAGAATCGTCGCCGGAGACGCCGAATTCTACAGTCAGATGAAGGGCGGACCGTACGGCGCGGCATTTTCGTATCTCGCGACGTCCGGGCAATTCAGCTACGAAAGCATGTTGCCCGACGCCGGCAGCTATGGCGGAGACATGTTTGGCACCAGCGTGACTTCGGTGAATGGCTTTTCGCTGGTGGGTTCCATGGGCAAGGGTGATGCCGGCCAGGTCTTCGCCTTTCGCCACGAAGCCAGCGGCGGATCGCAACCGGCCGGAGTCTTCAGCGTGGCCGACCTGCAGGCGGGCGATGGTTTTGGCGCCAGCATGGCGACCGACGGGACGACGCTGGTCATCGGCGCGACCGAATCCAGTCGCATCCCGGCCAGTCCCGGTGCGATTTATGTCGCGCAATACCCGGCGACGGACCGGGTCTTCGGCGAAGGCTTCGAGCCCTGAGCACCGACGCTGCCGGGACCGTCACATGACAGCCGCTTGGGGCATGGCCTACACTGGTGTTTTGTCAGGGGCGCCACGCCACAATGAGTCTTCGCTCGTCCGCATGGAAGTGTGTCTTCGTCGTGTCGGCAATCGTCGCCGTGCTGCTATCCGCCGGATGCGATCGACAGGCGGCGGCGCCGCTGCGCACCGCGGCAGCCGCGGAAGTTCTGCCCGATGAGGATACCGGCAAGGGCGCCGGCTACGCATACGCCATTTCCTATCCGTCGCTGGATCCGCATTGGCATGCACTCGATTCGGCGATCCGGCAATTTGCCGCTGCACGGAAAAAGGATTTTCTCGACGCGAGTAACGCGCCCGACCGCGTGGCCGGCACCGACTACACCCTGGATCTGAACTTCACCGTCGCCCGGCGCACCGCGGATTTCGTCAGCGTCACCGCATCCGGCTCGTCCTTCATCGGCGGCGCGCACGGCATGCCCATCGTCAGCAGCTTCAACCTGGACTTGTCCAACGGCAAACTGACCGCGCTTTCCGACCTGTTCACGGATGCGCAGGCCGGTCTCAAGGCGCTCAGCGCCGAATGCCGGCGCCAGCTCGAAGGCCGCTACGAAGCAAGATTGCGCGAGAATCCCGGCACCATGAAGCCGGCACAGCAAGCGTCCGAAATTCAGTCCATGAAGCAATGGATCGAGAAAGGCACGGCGCCGGATGCCGCGAATTTCGCCGTGTTCCTGATCGACGGACTGGATACCCGTGCGATCGGGGTGACGGTCATTTTTCCGCCGTATCAAGTGGCGTCCTATGCGGACGGGCCGCAGCAGGTGGAAGTCCCGGCCAAGGTCTTCTACGACCTGCTCAAGCCCGAATACAAGAATGCGTTCGCCATCGACACCGAGGCGAACAAGCCTGCGCAGGGTGTGCGTTGAGCGCACCGCTGTTGCAAACCGGGTATTTCGTCCTCGCCGGAATCCTCATACTGGTCGGTCTGGCCGGTGCCGTGGTGCCTATCCTGCCGGGCGTGCCCCTGGTGTTCGGCGGCATGCTGCTGGCGGCCTGGGCCGATCATTTCCGGCATATCGGCACGTTCACCCTGATCCTGCTCGGCATCCTCGCCGCGCTGGCGCTGCTGGTGGATTTTCTCGCCGGCATCCTCGGCGCCAAACGCGTCGGTGCTAGTCCGCGTGCGTTGTGGGGCGCGAGCATCGGCATGCTGGTCGGATTTTTCTTCGGGCTGCCTGGCGTGCTGCTCGGGCCGTTCCTCGGTGCGGTCGCCGGCGAATTGTCGGCCGGCGGCAAACTCCATCGCGCCGCGCACGTCGGCATCGGCACCTGGATCGGCCTGCTGTTCGGCACGCTGGCCAAGCTCGCATTGTGCTTCACGATGCTGGGCGTGTTCGCGCTGGCGTTCTTGATCGCCTAGCGTGACAGGTGCGCGATCGCCTCAGTCGACGCCTCGCGGTTGGCATCGTCGAACAGGCTCACAACGACTTCTCGCACCGCGGACGAATCCAGGCAACGCACGTTGACGTCGATGCCGTCCGGATTCGAGCGCGGCACGTAGAACGGCTTGATCCCGCAGACGCGGCAGAACCGATGGCGGGCAATGCCGGTATTGAACGCGTACTCGCTGAGGAATTCGCCACCCTGCAGCAGGCGGAATCGCGATGCGGGCACGATCAGATGCAGAAATCCCGTCATCCGGCAGATCGAGCAGTTGCAATCCAGCGCCTCGATCCGCGCCGGCGCATCAACCTCGAAGCGCACGCGCCCGCAATGGCAGCCACCGCGATGGGTGACAAGTGCGGTCACCCGTGCGCCGGCAAGACGTAGAACAGCACGGCGAAATACTGCAACACACTGCCGCCGAGCACGAACAGATGCCACACGGCGTGGTGATAGCGCAGATTGCGCCAAACATAGAACAACACCCCGAACGTGTAACTCACGCCGCCGCCGAACAGCAGCCACAGTCCCGATCCCGGCAGCGCGGCCACGAGCGGCTTGAGCGCGACCAGCCCGACCCAGCCGATGGCGATGTAGAGCGCCACGCGGACGCCGCGCGCATGCCGCCACCGGCTCAACTCGAACAGTGCACCGAACACGGCCAGTACCCACACCGTGGCGAAGAGGCTCCAGCCCCAGGCGCCGCGCAACGCGATCAGCACGAATGGCGTGTAGGTGCCGGCGATCAGCAGGAAGATCGCGACGTGATCCAGGGTCCGCAGCAGCTGCTTGGCTTGCGGCTGTCGCGTCCCGTGGTACAGCGTCGACGTGGCGTAGACGAGAATCAGCGTGACACCATAGATCAGGCACGTGACCGTTTCACGCACGCCGCCGGCCGCGAGCATCAAGCCGCACAGGCCGGCGATGGCGAGCAGCAGGCCGACGCCATGGGTGAGGCTGTTGGCGAGTTCCTCGCCGGGCGTGTAGCGCGCAGTCGCCGAGTGGTTGCTCATGCATCCACCCTACTCATTTTTGTGCGCTGCCGCAATAAAAACGCGGCGCCCTTGCGAGCGCCGCGTTTTCGACCAGAACCCACTCGTATCAGCGGGCTCGCGAGATGGTGAACTTTCCGAAGGAGATGCCCAGGTTGACACCTTCGCCCGCACCGGCCAGGGCCAGCGAGACATTGCCCTTGGTCAACACTTGGGCGATGCCCGACTTGACCACGCCGGCATTCGCCTCGCCTTGTGCGTAGCTGCCGAACAGCTCGCCCGTGTCGTACACGTCAGAAAACTTGCCGGTGCCGCCCTCGACCTTGTATTTGCCGGCCGTCAGTCCGCCACCCACGGCGACGATGTTCACCTTGAAACTGCGCCCGTTGTTGCACGTGATCGTGCCATGGCCCTCGGCGTGCTTGTAGATCGCCGCCCAACCCGTGAGGTTGAACTTCATCTCGCAATCGATCTGGCCGGCAGCGCTGGCACGCGCGGAATACAACGTGGACGCGGCGAGCAGGGCGGATGCGGCGAGTACGGGAATGTTGCGCATGTCGATTCTCCTTGTGGTGGAACCGCGGTCAGTCTCGCGCAAGCTGCCTGAACGCACAACAACACGCGTGCCCCCTGAAGAACTTTTGTGCGCCGCGCGTTAAGCTAATGTTTGGCCTGCGGGGAGGAACCGTCATGTCCGCCTTCGACATACTCGTGCACGTGCGCGAACCCGGCGGCGAACCGCTCGCCGCACGCGCTGCCTTCGCGCTGGCCAAGCATATCGACGCTTATCTGTACGGACTCGCCGTGGCTCCGCTCGGCGCGGTCGCATTCAGCACGCCGGAAACCGTGGTGTTCCAGGTCCACGAAGCCGATCGTCTGTATGCGCAGGCGCAGGCGCAAGGCGCATGGTGGCGTGAACTGCTTGCGAAGCACGGCGCGAATGGCGAATGGCTGGTCGCGCAGGGCGAGGCGGTCGAAGCACTGTGCCACTGCGCGCGCTGGTGCGATTTCGTCGTGGCCGAACGGCCGACGCTCAATCCCGACGCGCCGACCGGCTGGGGCACGGTGTCGCGCACCGTGTTTGGCGCGGGCGTGCCTGTGCTCGTGGTGCCCGAATCCGCGAAGTTGGCGACCTTGGGCGAGCGCGTGCTCGTTGCCTGGAACCACAGCCGCGAAGCGATGCTGGCGATCCGCGGAGCGCTACCCCTGCTTGCACGCGCGGCACAGGTCGTGGTGCTAGATGGCGCAGTACAGGACGACGACCTCGGCACACGGCATTTGCCCCGGCTGGACCTGGCCGCCTGGCTCGAGCGCCACGGCGTGCTTGCGCAAGTGCGCGCATTCGCGCCAAAGAACGATTACGGAGCGAACATCCTTGCCGAAGCCAGGAACCTACAGGCCGACATGATCGTCATGGGCGCATGGGGCCACTCGCGCATCGCGCAACTCGTGCTCGGCGGGACGACGCGCCATTTGTTCCAGAACAGCGATCTGCCGCTATTGGTTGCGCACTAGTCGGCGAGGCCGGCGCCTGCTAGTGGCGGCGCTTGCCGCTTGACGCCGGCAAATGCAATAGCGCGCGCAATTTCGCCTCGACCTGCGCTGGCTCGTCGCCGCCGCTGCGCTGGTAAACGATGTCGCCCTTTTTTCCGACGAGGAAAAGCCCCGGCGTGCCCTCCACACCGTAGGCATCGGCGATCGCGTCGCCGTCGCGCACCAGGGTGAAGGTCAG
>DASTAL010000335.1:0-2481 GCA_035712685.1 Rudaea sp.
ACGCGCCTGCAGGTCGAGCATCCCGTCACCGAGATGACGCTGCACCTGGACCTCGTCGAATTGCAGTTGCGCGTGGCCGCCGGCGAAGCGCTGCCCGGCTCGCTGATCCGCAACAAATCCGTGCCGCAGGATGGCCACGCCATCGAGCTGCGCCTGTACGCCGAAGACCCGCAAGCCGGATTCCTGCCCGGTTCCGGAAAACTGCAACGCCTGCGCCTGCCGCCGCAGGATGCGCATGTGCGCATCGACAGCGGCGTGGTCGAAGGCGATACGGTGACGATTTTCTACGACCCCATGGTCGCCAAGCTCATCGTCTGGGATCGCACGCGCGCGGACGCGCTGCAGCGCATGCGCGAGGTGCTCGCGCAATGCGAGGTCATCGGCCCGAAATCGAACATCGCCTTTCTCGAACGCCTGGTGCGCCATCCCGCGGTCGTGGAAGGCCGCATCGACACCGGCTACCTCGACCGCCAGTTGTCGGAATTCCTGCCGCGGGATGCCGATGCCAACGTGGCAATGTTGTTCGCTGCGGCGACGGCAGCCCTACTCGACGAGGAAGATCGCGCACGCCGCCTCGCACGCGCGAGCAACGATCCGCATTCGCCGTGGCACGATGCGGGTGGGTGGCGACTCGGTCATCCGGGCAAGCGCATCGTGGCCCTGGAACATGGCGGCAAGCGCATTGAAATCACGGCACACGGCGCGCAGGGAACCTACGCGTTGAGCCACGCCGAGGCGGATTGCCATGTCGCCAATGCGATCCTGCTGGACGGATTCCTCAACGCCCAATTCGACGGCGTGGCCCGACGCTACCGCGCCGATGCGGACGATACCCGCATCGTCGTGCACGACGGAACGCAGCGCACGCGCTTCGAACGCGCGCGTGCGTTCGCCTTCACGCCAAGCTCGCACAAGGGCGGCGACCGCATCGTCGCGCCGATGCCCGGCCGCATCGTCGTGGTCAAGGTAATGGCCGGCGACAATGTCGAACACGGCCAGGAACTGCTGGTAATGGAAGCGATGAAGATGGAATTGAGCCTGACGGCGCCGCACGCGGCGACGATCGAGTCGATCAGCGCGAAGGTCGGCGAGTTCGTCGAGGCCGATGCCATTCTCGTGCGTTTCGAGGAGTCGACATGAGCTTGCGTGCCTGCGTCTGGATCGCGCTATCGGCGATCGCCCTCGGCGGTTGCGTGGAAACGCGGTTCGAATCGCCGCTGGGCGGCCGACAAGAAAGTTGCGATGCGCGCTGGAAAGGCCTGTGGATCGGTCCCGATCCCGCCGACCAATCCGCTGGCGTTTATGTAGACAGTGCCTGTCATGTGTTCGTGATCGACAAGCCCGCAGCGGACAAACCGGTTCGCCGCGTCGGGTTGCCGGTACGTTACAAGCAGGTCGACGGACGGGATTACCTCAGCGTCGAGGCTGCTGCCTTCAAGGAACTGGTCGACCTCGATCCACCCTACGCGATCGAGCCTGCACCCGCACACGCCTATTTTTTCGCGCGTTACACCATCAGCGGGGATCGTCTGGAAATCGACATGGTCAACAGCAAGCGCGTCGCCCAGCTTGTCATCGACGACAAGATTGACGGCACCGTCGGCAAGTCCAGGAACGGATTGCACGTGTTCGTGCGCGGCGATCCGGCGCGCATGCTTGAGATCGTGCGCAGCGAGCCGATCTTCGACGGCGTCACCCCGACCATCCTCGTGCGCAGCAAGCTGGCCGTGGACGCCTTCGAACGCAACCTGGAACGCGCCGCCGCGAAGAAGCCGCAATGAGTTCCCTGCCCACCCACGTCCGCATCGTCGAAGTCGGTCCGCGCGACGGGCTGCAGAACGAAAAGACCATCGTGCCGACGGCGGTCAAGGTCGAATTGATCGACCGGCTCTCGGACACGGGCCTGCAGACCATCGAGGCGACCAGCTTCGTCAGCCCGAAATGGGTGCCGCAACTCGCCGATGCGGCAGACGTCTATGCGGCTATCCACAGGAAATCCGGTGTGCGCTATCCCGTGCTCGTGCCGAATTTGCAGGGTTACGAGCGCGCACGATCGGTCGGCGCGGCGGAGATCGCCGTGTTCACCGCGGCCAGCGAAGCGTTCAACCAGAAGAACATCAATGCTTCCATCGACGAATCCATCGCGCGCTTTGTGCCGGTGATGGAACGCGCCAGGGCCGATGGCGTCGCCGTGCGCGGCTATGTGTCCACGGTACTTGGCTGTCCCTACCAGGGCGACGTGCCGGCTGCCGACGTGGTGCGAGTAGCAAAACGCCTGCATGACCTGGGCTGCTACGAGGTTTCGCTCGGCGACACGATCGGCATCGGCACGCCGGCCAAGGCGCGCGCCATGCTTGCCGCCGTTGCCGAACAGGTACCGATGTCCGCGCTCGCCGTGCATTTCCACGATACGCGCGGGCAGGCGCTGGCGAACATCCTCGCCTGCCTTGAACTCGGCGTGGCGGTTGTGGATTCTTCGGT
>DASTAL010000336.1:0-7520 GCA_035712685.1 Rudaea sp.
GTGCGCCGTCGAAATCGTGATCCCGCGCGCCTTCTCTTCCGGCGCCGCGTCAATCTGGTCATACGCCTTGAACTCGCCGCCAAAACGCTCCGCGCCCACCTTCGTCAGCGCCGCCGTCAGCGTCGTCTTGCCGTGGTCCACGTGCCCAATCGTCCCCACGTTCACGTGCGGCTTGGTGCGTTCGAATTTGCCCTTTGCCATGGCGAAAACCTCTGAAAGATTGAAGAGTCCAAGTGTTGATGAATGCAAAAAACATGGTGCTCACGATTGGAATCGAACCAACGACCTCCTCCTTACCAAGGAGGTGCTCTACCGACTGAGCTACGTGAGCGTTGTATTTCTGCCATCCTCCGTGACGGCCAGGAACAGACCAGCATCCATGCCGGACGTCTAAACTATTTTTTCCATGCAGCAATGTTCAATGGAGCGGGAGACGGGAATCGAACCCGCACTAGTAGCTTGGAAGGCTACAGTTCTACCATTGAACTACTCCCGCCTGTCTCTCGCTTTGAATCGAATTGTGGTGGAGGGAGGTGGATTCGAACCACCGAAGGCATGAGCCAGCAGATTTACAGTCTGCCCCCGTTGGCCGCTTGGGTATCCCTCCAGGGTTTCCTGTTCGTTACCTCTCGTTGATCTGAACTGCCGGCGACGCGAAAAAACGCCAGGCGCTTCTGCCTGACGTTTCATGCACTTGAATGCATCGTAGCGCGGAGCCGCCTATTTTCGGTTCCGGGGGCACCCGTTGTCAAGGCGGCATGGAAAATGCTAGGCGGACCTCAGTTTGTGGCTGGCAGATGCGCCGCGTCCCGATAACGGGCGATCTCCTGCTCGATGTTCTTGTCCAGCTCCATCAGCTTCTGCGCGTAGGCCGCCAGGGCCTTGTCGTCCTCGCTGGCCGGAAGCCATTTCGGCACCGGCGTCGGCTTGCCGGCGGCATCGACGGCCACCATGACGATCACGCAGTGCGTGGCCAGCACCTCGGCGCCGGTGCTCAGCTTGCGCGCCAGCACGTCGACGCTGAAATGCATGCTGGTATTGCCGGTGTAGATGAGCTGGCAATGCACGGTGACCATGTCGCCGATGCAGATCGGATGCACGAAGCGGATGCCGCCCACCGCCACGGTGACGCAGTTCATGCCGCTCCAGCCCACGGCACAGGCATAGCCGGCCTGGTCGATCCACTTCATCACGAAGCCGCCGTGCACCTTGCCGGAGAAATTCACGTCCGTCGGCTGAGCGAGGAAGCTGAGCTTTACATCACGATCTTGACCGGGCATGCCTGCGTCCTCGGATCAAACATTGAAGCGGAAGTGTAAGACGTCGCCTTCCTTTACCAAATATTCCTTGCCTTCAAGACGCAGACGACCGGCGTCCTTCGCGCCGTTTTCGCCCTTGTACTTGATGAAATCGTCGTAGGCGACGGTCTCGGCGCGGATGAAGCCACGCTCGAAATCGGTGTGGATCACGCCCGCCGCCTGCGGCGCGGTCGCGCCGCGTTTGACCGTCCAGGCGCGCACTTCCTTCTCGCCGGCGGTGAAATAGGTTTGCAAGCCGAGTAGTTTATATGCCGCGCGGATCACACGGTTCAAACCGGGCTCGTCCAGACCCATGTCCTTGAGGAAGGCATCGCGGTCGGTATCGTCCAACTGCGAAAGTTCTTCCTCGATCGCCGCGCACACCGGCACCACTTCTGCGCCTTCGGCGGCGGCGCGTGCGCGCACCTTGTCCAGGTGCGGGTTGTTCGCGAAGCCGTCTTCCTTGACGTTGGCGATGTACATGAGCGGTTTCAGCGTAAGCAGGAACAGGTCGCGCACCAGCGCCTTCTCGTCGTCGTCCAGGCCGAGGCTGCGCGCGGATTTTCCTTCGTTCAGGCCCGTGCTGAGTTTTTGCAGGACGGGCCGTTTCGCCAGCGCTTCCTTGTCGTTGGCCTTGGCCGCGCGTTCGACCCGCTGCAAGGCCTTGTCGACGGATTCGAGATCCGCCAGTGCGAGTTCGGTGTCGATGGTCTCGATGTCGGCGATCGGATCGATCTTGCCGGCAACGTGCACGATGTCCGGATGCTCGAAGCAGCGCACGACATGCGCGATCGCGTCAACCTCGCGGATATGCGCAAGGAACTTGTTGCCGAGCCCTTCACCCTTCGAGGCGCCGGCGACGAGGCCGGCGATGTCGACGAATTCGACCGCCGTGGGTACCAATTTCTGCGGTTTCACGATTTCCGCAAGTTGGTTCAGGCGCGGATCGGGTACCGGCACCACGCCGATATTCGGATCGATCGTGCAAAACGGAAAATTCGCCGCGGCGATTCCCGCCTTGGTCAGCGCGTTGAAAAGCGTGGACTTGCCGACGTTCGGCAGGCCGACGATGCCGCATTTGATGCCCATTTCGTTTTTATTCCTGCGCCGTGTGCAGGCGCTTCATCGCTTCGTTGAAATCACCCGCGACCGCGAGCGGCAATACGTCGAGCGCCGCGCTGACCGCGCCGAGAATCGCGTCCTCGTCCGCCTTGCCGGGTCGCCCGAGCACCCATGGCGTGACCCGATCCTTGTGCCCCGGATGGCCGATGCCAAGCCGCAGCCGATGGAACTCACCGTGTCCGAGATGCGCGAAGATGTCGCGCAATCCATTCTGCCCGCCGTGGCCGCCGTCGAACTTCAGCCGGGCCGCGCCGGGCGGCAGATCCAGATCGTCGTGCGCGACCAGCATTTCTTCCGGCGCGATCTTCCAGTAGCGCAACGCCGTCGCGACCGCGATGCCGCTCTTGTTCATGAACGTGTTCGGCTTGAGCAGGAGCAACGGCTGGCCTTCGAGGACGATCTTCGCCGTTTCGCCGTGCAGCTTCGTTTCCAAACCGAAGCGCGCGCCTTCACGCCGCGCAAGCGCATCCACGAACCAGAACCCGGCATTGTGCCGGGTTCGCAGATGTTCGGCCCCGGGATTGCCCAGGCCGACGAGTAGGCGCAAGCCGGCCATCGCGGAAATTTCGCGAGAATCCTCCCCAACGTGCGCGGGGGAGGATGCGCGAAACGCTTACTTCTTCTCGTCTTTCTTCGCTGCCGCGGGAGCCGCGCCAGCCGCAGGTGCCGCACCGGTGGCGCCAGCCGCAGGTGCCGCGCCTGTAGCGCCAGCCGCCGCCTCGACGACCGGAGCGACTTCGACTTCCTGCTTCATCTCCTGCGCGGTGACCACAGCCGAGTCGTGCTCCTTGCCCAGGCGCAATTCCGGAATCTCCACACCCTTCGGCAGCTTGAGCGCCGACAGGTGGATGATGTCGCCGACCTTGAGCTCGGACAAATCGACTTCGATGTGCTCCGGCAGATCCTTCGGCAGGCAGGAGATTTCCACGTCGTTCATGGCGTGCGAGATCAGCACGCCGGCCATCTTGCCGGCCGGCGAAGTTTCCTGATTCAGGAAGTGCAGCGGCACGCGGATGCGGATCGCCTTGTTCTCGTCGACACGCTGGAAATCCAGATGCAGCAGTTGCGCCTTGAACGGATGGCGCTGCATGTCGCGCAACAGGACTTTCTGCGTCTTGCCGTCGAGCTTGAGGTCGAGAATCGCCGAGTAAAACCACTCATTCTGCGACGCCAGCCACACCGTGTTGTGTTCGAGCTGAATGCTCGCCGGAGCATCGGTGCTGCCGTATACAATCGCCGGCACCTTGCCCGTTGTACGCAGGCGGCGGCTCGCACCTTTGCCTTCGTCCTTGCGGGTTTCCGCCGGAATTTCATGAATCGTTGCCATGATGACTTGCCTTCTTTTGCAGTGATCCGCCTCGCGGCGGTGAAAGACTCTCCCGCGACCAGGAGAGTAGGACGTGCTTGGTCTGAAAGAAGTCCATCCTGGACTTTTCAGACACGCCGAGTCCGGTACACGCCCGGACCCGGCTTCGCGAATCAACGCTCACGCGCTCGATTCGCGGGCGAGGCATCCTGCCTCGCAGATTTTTCTGTCAATCCACGTACAAACTGCTGACCGACTCGCCGAACGCGATGCGCCGGATCGTCTCGCCGAGCAGTTCCGCCACGCTGAGCTGGCGGATCTTCGCGCAACCGCGCGCCGCGTCCGCCAGGGCGATGGTGTCCGTCACCACCAGTTCGTCGAGCTGCGATCCGGAAATGTTCTGGATCGCCGCGCCGGACAGCACCGGATGCGTGCAGTACGCCACCACCTTGCGCGCGCCGTTCTTCTTCAGCGCCGCTGCCGCCGCACACAGGGTGCCGGCGGTATCGACGATGTCGTCGATCAGCACGCAGACGCGGTCCTTCACGTCGCCGATGATGTTCATCACCGTAGCCTCGTTCGGGCGCGGCCGGCGCTTGTCGATGATCGCCAGGTCCGCGTCGTCCAGGCGCTTGGCCAGGGCCCTTGCCCTGGCCACGCCGCCGACGTCGGGACTGACCACGATCAGGTCGCTGCCGCCGTGGCAACGCCAGATGTCGGCCAGCAAAACGGGCGACGAGTATACATTGTCCACCGGGATATCGAAAAATCCCTGGATCTGGTCGGCATGCAGATCCACCGTCAATACGCGGTCGGTACCGACCGTGCCGATCATCTTCGCGGCCACCTTGGCCGTGATCGGCACGCGCGCCGAGCGCGTGCGCCGATCCTGCCGGGCGTAACCGAAATACGGCAGCACCGCGGTCACGCTGGCTGCCGAGGCGCGCTTGAGCGCGTCCACGATCACCAGCAATTCCATGAAATTGTCCGCGGTCGGCGCCGAAGTCGGCTGGATCACGAACACTTCCTGGCGGCGCACGTTTTCCTCGATCTCGACCTGGACCTCGCCGTCGGAAAACCGGCTGACGAGCGCTTTGCCGAGCGGCACGTTCAGCTCGTGGCAAACCGCTTGCGCTAGTGCGCGGTTGGCGTTGCCGCTGAACACCAGCAAGCCGCGCTCCTCGCTCTCGCGCGCGTAGCTGCCGGTGAATCCCGCTGAATTGGCCGTGTTCACACCCTGCTCCCGACGGAGGACGCGCAATTCCAACCGCAAAATCAACGCACTACGGAGTAATCAACCCCACAAGCAGCCGAAAATGATAACACGGAAATGCGCAGACGCCCGTCCGCAAGCCGGCCGTGGCGAGCGTGCGACTTCCATCGTCGAGTCAGGGCACGACGGCCGCTACGGCACCGCGTTGCGTGGCCGGCAGGTGCCGGATTCGGAGCGGGACGGATTGGCGCTGGCCGTGAAGCCTTCCGGCGACGCGGCCACTGAGGTGCCCCGTTGGGTCATGTGGATATTCCCTTTTGTCCTGCGCCATGCGTGTGCATCGTGTCGATCGCCAGCGCCGAATGCGCGTAGGCGCCGCCGGCGCGCATCTCCGCCGCGACCCAGATCGACTCCATGATTTCCTGCTCGCTGGCGCCGTGGCGCAGCGCCGCTTCGGTGTGGCCGCGGATGCAGTAAGGGCATTGGGTGACATGCGCGACCGCGACGGCGATCAACTGCTTGGTCTTGACCGGCAGCGCGCCCTCGGCGAAGACGGCGGCACTGAATGCCTTGAAGGCGTCCAGTTGCCTGGGCGCCAGTTCGCGGCGCTTGTGCGCAATTTCGGGAGTCGGTGGCGGATACATGGACTGTTCCATGGCGGTATCTCCTTGTGAATGCGGCGCGATCAGCGCGCCGGCTGACGCAAACGACGACGGAGCGCCTCGCTGTGCGGAGCGTGGTTCGTGGTGTCGTCGGTCACGGGGTCAGCGCTCAAGCATCGGCAATTTGTTCGGTGTACCGTTCCAGTCGTCGGCGTCCGCGGGCGGATCGATGCGCGCGGCGATCACCGGCCACAATGGTGCCAATTCGGCATTGATCTGGAGGAAGTTTTCCTGACCCGCCGGCACGTCGTCCTCGGCAAAGATCGCCTCGGCCGGACATTCGGCCACGCACAGCGTGCAATCGATGCACTCTTCCGGATCGATGGCGAGAAAGTTCGGGCCCTCGTGGAAACAGTCGACCGGACACACTTCGACGCAATCGGTGTACTTGCACTTGATGCAGTTGTCGGTGACAACGTGCGTCACCACGTTCTCCTGAAAACAGACCAGCGACCGCGTCATTGTATGCCGCGGACAGGCCAAGCGGCGAGCGGAGGCGCGTTGGCGGCCGAATCGAATTGGCGGCAATACTGGGCGCGGCAAATCTGCGCGGCCATGACCTGGGTCAAGAAGCGATCGGGCCGACGCGGCGGTTGGCCCGCGCCGCACGGCGAAGACACAATCGCGTTCGCACAGTTTGGTTACCGCGGTCTATGGCCTTGCCATGCGCGATGGTGTAGTTTCCCCCCGCGTCGGGGGCATGCGCCTCGCCACGGATATCGGAGACGTCATGGGTCTTGTGCAGGCAATTGCGGGTTCGGTCGGTGGGGCGCTCGCCGACCAGTGGAAGGACTTCTACACCGTTCCGGACGGCTTGCCGCCGACGGCCGCGGTATTCGCCGCGGTGCCGCGCGGCACCAATGCCGGGCGCGGCGCGAACACGAAGGGTTCTTCCAACATCATCACGAACGGTTCGAAGATCGTAGTGCCGGAAGGCTACGGCCTGCTGCTGTTTCAGGACGGCGCGATCACCGGTTTCGCCGCCCAGGCGGGCGGCTACGAATGGAAATCGGACGACATCAACTCGAAGTCGATCTTTTCCGGCGGCGGCCTCGTCGAATCGCTGATCAAGCAGTCCTGGGAGCGGTTCAAGTTCGGCGGCCAGCCCGGTTCGCAGCAGGCCGCGTTCTTCGTCTCGCTGAAGGAACTGCCGGACAACCGCTTCGGCACGCAATCCGAAATCTACTGGGACGACAAGTTCCTGAACACGCAGGTCGGCGCGGTGACGCGCGGCTCGTACACGCTGAAGATCGTCGATCCGATCCTGTTCGTGAAGAACTTCGTCCCCGCGACGTACCTGCAGCCGGGCCAGGTCTTCGACTTCACCGACATGGACAACCCGGCCGCGGACCAGCTCTTCAATGAAGTGGTCGGCTCGCTCGCGCCGGCGTTCAGCCTGTACTCGAACGATCCGGCCAAGGGCAATCGCATCGCGAAACTGCAGCAGGATTCGATCGGCTTCGCGCAGAGCCTGTCCGAAGCGGTGGAAAAGGCGTACCAGTGGAAATCCGACCGCGGACTGGCCATCGTCAAGACCGCGATCATCTCGATCGAATACGACGCGAACACCAAGGAACTGCTCAAGACCGTGCAGCGCGCGGACGCGCTGTCGGGCGCGCGCGGCAACTCCAACCTGCAGGCCTCGGTTGCGGCGGGCATGCAGGCGGCGGGCGAGCACGGCGGCGCGGCCGGCATGATGGGAATCGGCATGGCCTCCGGGATGATGGGCGGCATGGCCGGTTTGCAGCAGCCGGTTCCCCCGCCTGCGGCGCCGGTCACCGCTGCTCCGGTTGCTGATGATCCGGTCGCCAAGCTGACCAAGGCCAAGCAGATGCTCGACGCCGGCCTCATCACGCAGGCCGACTACGACGCGCTCAAGGCCAAGGCGCTCGGCCTGTAAACACTCCGGATTCGCTTAA
>DASTAL010000337.1:0-1368 GCA_035712685.1 Rudaea sp.
ATTCACCCCGCCTCGCCGGCGGCGGGAATCCGCAGGGAGGATGCATGGCCGAACTCAAGCAAGCCAAGGTGCCGGACATCGGCAATTACACCAACATCCCGGTGATCGAGGTACTGGTCAAGCCCGGCGACACGGTTGCCAAGGACCAGGGCCTGGTCACGCTCGAATCGGACAAGGCCACGATGGAAGTGCCGGCGCCGTTCGCGGGCATCGTGAAAGAACTTAAGGTCAAGCTCGGCGACGAGGTATCCGAAGGCTCGGTGGTGGCCGTGATCGAGGCGAGCGAAGCGGCGGCGAAGCCTGCGCCTGCACCCGTTGTAGCCGCACCGAAAACCGAGATGCCTGCACCCGCACCGGTGTCACAACCGGCGTCGACGCCCAAGGCGACGCCCGCCCCTGCAACCGCCGCGGCCATGCCGAGTTCCCCCCCGATCCCCTTCGGCGCCGACACGGTCATGCCCGGCAAGGTGCCGCTGGCGAGTCCCGTGGTGCGCATGATCGCGCGCGAACTCGGCGTGGACCTGTCCCAGGTTACCGGCAGCGAGCGCAATGGCCGCATCACCAAGCAGGACGTGCGTGCCCACGTCAAGCGCATTCTCGAAGGCGGTGGTCCCGCGCGTGCCGCAGGCGGTGGCGGCGGCTTGAACCTGCTGCCCTGGCCCGCCGTGGATTTCTCCAAATTCGGCGAAATCGAAACGCGCCCACTGTCGAAGATCAAGAAGATTTCCGGCGCCAATCTTGCCCGCAACTGGGCGATGATCCCGCACGTCACCCAGCACGACGAAGCCGACATCACCGACCTCGAAGCGCTGCGCGTGCAGCTCAACAAGGAACACGAGAAGGCCGGGATCAAGTTCACCATGCTCGCTTTCATCGTCAAGGCGGTGGTCGCGGCGCTGAAGAAATATCCGGATTTCAACGCCTCGCTCGATGCTTCCGGCGAAAACCTGGTCCTGAAGAAATATTTCCACGTCGGCTTCGCCGCGGACACGCCGAACGGTCTCGTCGTGCCGGTGCTGAAGAACGCGGATCAGAAGGGGCTCGTCGAGATCGCGCAGGAAACCAGCGAGCTGGCGAAGAAGGCGCGTGATGGCAAGCTCGGTCCGGCCGACATGTCCGGCGGCTGTTTCTCGATTTCCTCGCTCGGCGGCATCGGCGGCACGGCGTTCACGCCGATCGTCAACGCGCCCGAAGTCGCGATCCTGGGCGTGTCCAAGTCGTCGATCAAACCGGTGTGGGACGGCAAGGCGTTCGCGCCGCGACTCATGTTGCCGCTGTCGCTCAGCTACGACCACCGCGTCATCGACGGCGCTGCGGCGGCGCGTTTCGCCGCGTTCCTGGCACAACTGCTCGCGGATATGCGCCGCG
>DASTAL010000338.1:0-1093 GCA_035712685.1 Rudaea sp.
CAGCGAATGCAGATCGCCGGGACGGCGGGCCAGGACCTTTTCGGTCATCGCGAACACCTGCTGCTCCAGCTTTTGCGCCTCGTCATTGCGGCCGAGTGCCTGCAGCTCCCCCGACTTGGTGTCGGCGGTATCGGCCCAGGACGCCGCGGCATTCAGGTCCGACAGATCCAGTGCACCAAGCCCTGCAAGCGTCTTGAGTGCCTCATCGCAGGTCGCCAAAGCTTGTTGCGGCCGTTGGTTGAGGCAAATGATGTTCAAGGTATCGGCGTAAAGTTGCCGCACCCGGCGCGATGGATTTGCACCAGTGACCAGCGGCTTCAGCAGGGCGGCGGTTTGGTCCATCGGCGCCGTACTCCCGCCGCCTGTGGCGGATCCAAGATTTGCGTTGTACAAAATCGAGGCGAGGCCATAGATCACGGGTTCGCCATCATCGCCCGCCGCGCGCAGCTTCTTGAAAACCGCCTCGGCTTCGCCGAAGTTCTTGCTCGCGGTCTTTTGGTCGCCGCTGGCATCCTGGGCCGAACCCAGACGCACCAGCGCCATCGCCTTGTTGATTTCGGTTTCCGGGGTGAGCAACGCCGGGGGCAGGCCGTTGTAGTAGTCCACGGTTTTCTGCGCCAGCATGCCCAGCGTGCCAAGCCGGCCGGTAGGTGCGAGCTCGTTGTAGAAATCATCGATCATGAAGCCGACCAGATTCTCGGCGTGCGTGCGCGAGGCTTGGGCCTCGGCTTGCGCGACCTTTGCGCGGTGCATGCCGATGAAACCGAAAATTGCCGCGATGACCGCGAGTACCAGCAGTACCACGCATACCGTTGCGACCATGCGCGTGCGTAGCAGCGCGCGATGCGTCGCCGCTTCGCGGTCGCGTTGTTCCGCGAGTTGCCGCTCGGCGCCTTCGCGCGCTTCGCGCTCGCGCCGCAGGTTGCGGCTGGCGAGCACCACGCTGCACAGCACGTCGTGGGTCAATTCCACACGGCGCATGTCGAGGCGTTCCTCGATCCGCAGCAGGCGCCGGTTGACCAATGTGGCCAGCGCGTCCGGCGACGCGCCCGCGGCGGCGAGTGCCTTGCGCACACGCTCTTCGGCCAGGCTT
>DASTAL010000339.1:0-1824 GCA_035712685.1 Rudaea sp.
CGCGCCAAGCGGCACGACGAGTTCCCCGTCCGGCAGTGCCGCAAGCCAACTACGGCACAAGCCGATCGAGACCAGCGTCTCGTCGAAGCGCACGGCAACGCGCGCGGCCACGTCGCCGGCGGGACGCACGACCGGGGCGATGGCAGCGGCCGCATACGGAGCAACCGGCAATGCCCGGCGCCAATCCTGAGCCCGACCGCTGGCACGCGCGGCCAGGCCGACGACGCCGAGCTTCGCGGCAAGTTCCTGACTCACGGTCCCGGCACCGATGAAGCGGTCCTGCAGGCCGGCGTGATTGTCGTAGATCTCGCGCAGGCGCAGCAGTTCGGCTTCGAGCGCGTCGAGATCGGCCAGCAGTACGCGCACGGCGTCCGCGTCGACATCGTCGCGCACGCCGCCGGGTACGATCGCGTCAAACGGATAGCGCTGGCCCCAGACACGCGCGTTCACGCGCAGCAAATCCTCCTTCAGGCGCGAGCATTGGACGAGACCGAATGCAAAGCCGGCATCGTTGGCGATGCCGCCGATGTCGCCGACATGGTTGGCGATGCGTTCGCACTCGAGCAGAAGCCCGCGCAGCACCAGCGCGCGCGGCGTCGGCGACGTGCCGGTGATGGCTTCGACCGCCATCGCGTAGGCCCACGCATACGCGGCGGCGCTGTCGCCGCAGGTGCGCGCAAGGAGTCTGGCGCCGGCCATGACGTCGAGTCCTTCGGCGCGTTTCTCGATGCCCTTGTGCGCAAAACCCAGGCGTTCTTCCAGGCGCAACACCTTCTCGCCGACGACCGAGAAGCGGAAGTGTCCCGGCTCGATGGTGCCGGCGTGCACCGGGCCGACCGGAATCTCGTGCACGCCTTCACCTTCCACGTGCACGAATGCGTAGTCGTCCGCCAAGTCGGTTGCGGCTACGGGTGAGTCGTGGCGCAATGGAAATACGTCCGCCGGCCAGGCGGCGTGGCGCAACCAGGGGCGCGCATCCCCTCCGAGCGCGCGCAGCCCGACGAGGTCGTGGACGGCGCGTTGCAGGCGCGCTGCACCCGGGAAGATTTCCGCGAGGTTCGGGAACACGAGATCGGCGGTGGGCAGGATCAGTTCGGCCACGATCAGGCGCGCGTCCTGTTGCAAGACGACACACAGGCGAAAGCCCTGGCCTTCACGGCGCAGATCCTCGCCCCACAGCGTGACCAGGGCGCCGCCGGTGGCGCGCACATGCCGGCACAACTCCACCAGCCGCGTCGCGGTGACGCTCGTGCGCGCCGCCGTAAGCGCGCCGGACAATTGGTCGAGGACGAGATCGGAGAGGGGCATGGGCATCACCCGATCAATTTCGCCGCGAGCCGGTACCATTCGGCGAGCGCCGGCGGGATGTAGACGCCGAGCATGAGCACGAGCAGCAGGTGCGCGAACACTGGCAACAGCGCCGGCGAATGCGGCAGTGGCTTGAGCTGTGAATCGCCGAAGACCATCGCCTGCACGCGCCGGAAGATGGCAGCGAAGGCCAGCGCCAGCGCGAGCAGCAGGATCGGAGTCGCCCAGGCGTGCTCGCGCATGGCCGTGACCAGGACGAGGAATTCGCTCGTGAACACGCCGAACGGCGGCACGCCGAGTATCGCCAGGGTTCCGAGCATCAGGCCCCAGCCAATCGTCGGGCTGACCACGATCAGGCCGCGGATGTCGTCCATCACCTGCGTGCCGGCCTTCTGCGCGGCGTGGCCGGCGGCGAAGAAGATCGCCGACTTGGTCAGCGAGTGCACGGTCATGTGCAGCAGTGCGGCGAAATTCGCGACCGGTCCGCCCATGCCGAAGGCAAACGTGATGATGCCC
>DASTAL010000340.1:0-1760 GCA_035712685.1 Rudaea sp.
TGTGCGCGATTTTTTTGCGGTCCAGCCAGTTGCGGGCCTTCTCGCAGGTGCTGCATTTTTCCAACCCATACAGCGTCGTCATCGCGATGCACCATTGTTGCGCAATTGATCGATGCGCCGAATCAGGCGTTCGGCGATGGCGTTACGCGCGAACGGATTCAGGCGGAACACCGGCGCCTGCGGAATGAACGCGACCTCATCGCCGAACGCACCCGGCTTGCGCAGGCGCAGGGTGATGCGCTTCGGGTTGGTGAACTGGCTCATGCTCACGTTCATCACGTCGATGAGATTTACGCGCTCCTCGATGTCGCCGCGGCGCACGCGCAGGTAGTCGCCGAAATCTTCCACTTTATCGGCCAAGTCCCAGATCAGCTTGCGGAACAGCAAGACCCCCATGCCCAGCATCATCGCCGGCACGATCATGAATATCTCGGGCGGCGGCGCATGCACGGCGGGATTCTTCGCCTTGGGTGGCACGAGAAACGGCATGGCGACGGCGAGGCCGATGATGCCCAGCCAAAGGATGGGAAACATGCGCTTGACGAAGAACGTCTGTTTCGACGAGATGATTTCCATGCTCACTCCGCGGCGCGCAGCAATTCGTTGATCGAGGTCTTGCTGCGCGTCTTCTCGTCCACGCGCTTGACGATCACCGCCGCGTACAGACTGTGCGAACCATCCGCGGCCGGCAGGCTGCCGGCGACCACGACGCTGCCGGCCGGCACGCGGCCGAAATGAACCTGCTGCGTGGCGCGATCGTAGATGCGCGTGGACTGACCGAGGAACACGCCCATGCCGATCACGCTGCCGCGCTCGACGATCACGCCTTCGACCACCTCCGAGCGCGCGCCGATGAAGCAGTCGTCCTCGATGATGGTCGGACTCGCCTGCAAGGGCTCGAGCACGCCGCCGATGCCGACGCCGCCGGACAGATGCACGCGCGCGCCGATCTGCGCGCAGGAACCGACCGTAGCCCAGGTATCGACCATGGTGCCCGCACCGACATGCGCGCCGATGTTGACGAAGCTTGGCATCAGCACGACGTCGCGCGCGACATGCGCGCCGCGCCTCACCACCGCGCCAGGCACGACGCGCGCGCCGACTTCACGGAATCGGCCCGCGTCGAAGCCTTCGAAGCGCAGCGGCACCTTGTCGAAATAGGGCGCGGGCGCGGCATCCATCACCACGTTGGGATTGAGCCGGAACGACAGCAGCACCGCTTTCTTGAGCCATTGATTGACGCGCCAGCCGCCCGCGCCATCCGGCTCGGCGACGCGCAATTCGCCGGATTCGAGCCCGTCCAGCACCTGCCCGACCGCAGCGGAAAGCTCGGTGCCGGCATTGGTCGGCGCGAGTTCCGCGCGCCGTTCCCAGGCTGTTTCGACGATGTGCCGCAGATCAGGCATGCCGTTTTCCGTCCGCTGAAAAATCCAGGATGCGCGCGAGCGCCTCCCGCAGGGCTGCGCATGTCGCAGGATCGAGTATTGCGTCATGCACGCCGCCGATCAAGAAAAAATCCTCGACGCGTTCACCGAACGTGGCGATGCGCGCGTCAAAGACGCGCACGCCCTGTTCGCGGAAAACGCGCGCGATCGCGGCCAAAAGCCCGGGACGGTCGGCACAGACGATGGCGAGTTGGGTGTGCCCGCGCACCGGCTGCGCGCCAAACTCGATGCGCGGCACCATGGGGAAATGCCGCTGTACGCGGCTCGGCGCGTGCGATGCCGCTTCGGAGCGATACGGCGTTTGCGCCAGCGCCT
>DASTAL010000341.1:0-4007 GCA_035712685.1 Rudaea sp.
CGGATTGGCGCGGACCGGCGGGTGGGGCAGGGGCACAGACATGATCGGGGCGGAAAAATTGTTGTAACGCAGCATGCTAACGCAATCGCCCGTGAATTCAAGGAATACGCGTCGGGCAGGCTAAAATGGCGGCATGCCATCGACCGCCGAATTCGCCCGCCTCAATGCCATCGGCTGGCGCGGCGACGCTGCGGATGTGCCGGCCGGGAAGCGCCTGGCGCGCGTCATCGCCCAGCATCGCAACGGTTACCGCGTGCACGACGGCAGCACGGAATTCGCCGCGCAGCCGGCGCCGCGCTTCCTGCGCCGCGACGTCGATCCGGCGCAGCGCCCGGCAGTCGGGGATTTCGTCGTGCTCGCCGCCGCGATGCCGCCGACGATCGAGGAAATCCTGCCGCGGCGCAGCCTGCTCGAACGCGCCGCCGCCGGCGAGCGCCATCGGCGCCAGATCATCGCCGCGAATGTCGATACCGTGTTCGTGCTGATGGGCCTGGACGGCGACTTCAATCCCCGCCGCATCGAGCGTTACCTCGTGCTCATCGAAGGCAGCGGTGCGCAGCCGGTGATCGTGCTGACCAAGATCGACAAAGTGGAAAACGCCGCATCCGCCGCGATGCGCGCGGAATTGCACGCGGCGATCCCGCAGGCCGAGACGCTCGCGATCAACGCCAAGGACGCGGCCAGTGTCGCGCCGCTGCTCAAGTACCTGCAAACCGGCGATACCGCCGTGCTGGTCGGCTCGTCCGGTGCCGGCAAATCGACGCTGACCAACACCTTGCTCGGCGTCGAACGCCACGCCACCGCCGCCGTGCGCGGCCACGACAGCCGGGGGCGCCACACCACCACGCATCGCGCGTTGGTACAATTGCCCAGCGGCGGCTGCCTGATCGACACGCCGGGCATGCGCGAGATCAAGTTCACCGGCGACGAGGAAATCGGCGCGGCGAACTTCGCCGACATCGAATCCCTGGCGCTGGACTGCCGTTTCGGCGACTGCGGCCACGGCAACGAACCCGGCTGCGCGGTACGCGCGGCGCTGGAATCCGGCGAACTCGATCCGTCGCGCTGGCAGGCCTGGTTGAAATTGCGCGACGAACTGATCGCCGCCGGCGATGCGCTCGAAGCGCAGCTCAAGCGCAAGTCCGCCGCGCGCGTGGCGAACAAGGCGCTGGGCAAACGCCTGGCGGAGAGATACGGGCGCCGTTGAAAGACTGGCTGCCGCCGACGCCATGCGCCGGACCGACTGGCAACATGCAAACCACGGCTGGAGTTTTTGTCTTGAACGATTCACCGACACAACCGGCATCCGCCACGGCGCGGCTTTCGAGCCTGCCGCCGGCGACGCTGCGCCTGGCGCAAGCCGGCGCGGACGCGCTGCGCCAGCAGCGTCCGGACGTGGCCGAGCATGAACTGCGCACGGCATTGCTGCAGGCGCCCGCGCATCCGGAAGTCGAGCGCCTGCTCGCGCTCGCCTTGCGCGCCCAGGGCAAGAATGCCGAGGCATTGGAATTGTTGCGCCAGGCCGCGCAACGCTGGCCCGCGGACGTGCTGGTGCAAAACGGCCTCGGTACCGCACTGGATGCCTGCGGCGAACGTGAGGCGGCGATCGCCGCGTTCCGCCGCGCCTGCGAACTGGCTCCGCAAGCGGCGCCGTTGTGGGCGAACCTGGGCAAAACCTTGTGCGATTACGGTCTGTTCGAAGAGGCGGTGCCGGCGTTGGAACGCGTTGTCGCGATGACCGATCACGCGGCGAGCAAGATTCGCCTCGCCCACGCGTTGCGCGCGCTGGGACGCATCGACGATGCCGAACGCCTGTTGCGCACGATGCTCGAACGCGATCCGACCGATAGTCAGGTCTGGCTGGCGCTGGCCGGTTTGAAAACCCGGCCGCTGAGTGCGCGCGACATTGCCGCGGTCGAAGCGCTGCTGCAGCGGCAGAACCTCAAGCCCGGGGAGCGCATCTCGCTGCAATTCACCCTGGCCAAGGCGTACGACGACCACGGCCGCTATGCAGACGCGTTTGCGCAATACACGCAAGGCAATGCGGGCATCCGGCAAATGCATCCCTGGCAAGCCGCCTATTTCAGCCGCTTCGTCGACGACGTCATCCGGATCTTTGCGCAGCCCACTGCCATTGCGCCAGGCGGCTTGGGCGATGAGGTGATTTTCATCGTCAGCCTGCCGCGCTCCGGTTCGAGCCTGACCGAACAGATTCTCGCTTCGCACCCGTCGATCGACGGTGGCGGCGAACTCGATGCCACCACGACCGTGATCGAAGCCGAATCGACGCGACGGCAAAAGCCCTTTCCGCTCTGGGTGCCGGAGGCCACGCCCGCCGACTGGCAGCACATGGGGCGTCACTATCTTGAACTCACGAAACGCTGGCAGCGTCCGGGCATGCGCTTCACCGACAAGTTGCCGGGTAACTGGTCGCGAGTGGGACTCATCATGGCGATGCTGCCCGGCGCGCGCGTCATCGATTGCCGGCGCGATCCGGTGGAATCGTGTTTTTCCTGTTTCCGTAACCTGTTCAGCCAGGCCAACCAGCCGTTCAGCTACGACCTCGGCGACATCGCCGCATACTGGCACGATTACGACCGCGCCAGCCGGCATTGGCAGGAGTTGTATCCGACGCGCTACCGCGTGCAGCAGTACGAAACGCTGGTCGCCGAGCCGGAACCGCAGATTCGGCAATTGCTGGATTTCTGCGGCGTGCCGTTCGATCCGGCCTGCCTGCGCCATCACGAGAACACGCGCAGCGTGCGCACCGCGAGTGCGGCACAGATACGCGAGCCGATCCGCCGCGACACGGCGCGCGCGCACAAGTACGGCGCCTTGCTTGATCCGCTGCGTGTGGCCTTGGGCCTGCCGCCGTTTGCGGCATGAGCCATGCAGCCATGTTGACGATGCAACAACGCCTGGCCGGATTGCCGCCCGCCCTGGTTCCGCAAATCGCGGACCTCGCGCAAAGCATCGATCGCGGCCGTCTCGCCGAAGCCGATCGCGCTCTCGTGGTCGCCGCCGCGCAAGCGCCCGCACACCCCGAAGTGTTGCGCCTGCGCGGCATGCTCCGGCTTGCCCAGGGCCATGCCATCGAGGCGATCGCGCTGCTTTCGGACGCCAGCGAACGGCGGCCTGACGATGCGTCCATCCACTACACCCTCGCGCTCGCTTGCGAAGCCGCGCATGATCCGGTGCGTGCGCTCGCCGCCATCCGCCGCGCATGCGCCACGGGGCCGGAGCTGGCCGACTGCTGGTACGGCCTCGGACGCATGCTGTTCGACGCCGGACAGATTCAGCCCGGCATCGATGCCCTGCAACGCGCGGTGGAGCTGGCGCCACGCCATGCCAACGCGCGCGCCATGCTGGCGACGATCCTCAATCTCGACGGCCGCCCCGATGCTGCGCAGGCGCAATACCGCGAGATCGTCGCGCAACGGCCCGGCAGCGGTGCGGCGTGGTGGGGGCTGGCCACGCTCAGGCCCATGCCGCTGGACGCCGACGACATCGTGCGCATGTCCGCGGCACTGCAAACCTCCGGCCTCGCCGAAACCGATCGCATCGCCTTGCTCTTCGCGCTGGCCCATGCGCAGGAAGTGCAAGGCGAATACGCGCCGGCACTTGCCTCGCTGCGCCAGGCGCATGCGCTCGCGCGTCGCCGCGATCCGTGGGACGCACGCCAATTCGACGCGCGCATCGATGCCATACTCGATGCATTTTCCAAACCGCGGGAAGGCGCCCGCTCCGGGCGCGGCAAGGAAGTCATCTTCATCGCCAGCCTGCCGCGTTCGGGTTCGACCCTGACCGAACAGATCCTGGCCTCGCATTCGCAGGTGCAGGGCACCAGCGAGCTCGCCGACTTGCCGCTGCTCATCAAAGCCGAATCGGCGCGCCAGCAACAGCTGTTCCCGCAGTGGACGGAAGCACTCACGGATGCGCAATGGGACGATCTCGGGCAACGTTATCTGGCCCGCACCGCACGCTGGCGCGAACAAAAGCCGAGATTC
>DASTAL010000342.1:0-1927 GCA_035712685.1 Rudaea sp.
CATCGCCGCCTCACGCCGCGAGGGCGATGCCGACGCCGACGTGCTGGTGACCGCCAGCTTCGGCGTGGCCGCCACGCAGGACTGCGGCTACAACCTCGCCTCCCTGCTCGCCGCCGCGGACGATGCCATGTACTCCGCCAAACGCGCCGGACGCAATCGGGTCAAGGTATATGGGGTTACCGAGCCGGTCGCCGCGGCCTGAGACCAGGCGCCCTCCGAAGTTGTGCGGACTGCGTCGCCAGCTCGAGACTGGCGTGGATCGTTGTCGATATGTCACGATTCCGCGGCGGCCGGGAAGGCGCTATGTTTCAAACCGACCAACAAGGGGAAGAAAATGTCGAACATCATCGGATTTCTGGAACAAACCGGCGCAAACGCCGCCATGCGTCATGCCAGCCGCGAAGCGTTGCTGAAAGCCATGCGCAAGGAAGAAATCGCACCAAAAGGACGCAACGCACTGTTGCATGCGCAACGCGCCGTACTGGACGACCTGACCAGCGCGCGCGGCACCATGTACCTCAAAAACACCGCGATCGCTCCGCCGAAAAAGAAGACGCCGGCAAAGAAGAAACCGGCGAAGAAGGCTCCGGCCAAGAAACCCGCCAAGAAGGCGCCGGCCAAGCGCAAACGCTGAGGTCGCGCCCGACGGACGCAACCGGTGAGAATAGATTTGCGAGTACCGCGCCTGGCTCGGTTTGCCGGGCGTGTTCTTGTGGCCGTGCTGGCGCTATCCGGTGCGCTTGGTGCTTTCGCCCAGAACAGCACGGATCCGCTCAACGCCGATCAGCTGCTGCAGCGCGCGGACGACGTCAAGCTCGACGACAACGACAGATTCCGGAATCTGCTCAAGCAACTGGACGCGCAAGCAGGTCAATTGACCACGCCGCAACGCGATTGGCTCGCCTATTTTCATGCCTGGCAGTTGGGTTACCTCGGCGAATATCCGCAGGCGGTCACTGCTTTCCGCGATCTGCTCGCCCGCGCACAGGATCCCACGCTGCGCGCGCGCGCGCGCATCAGCCTGATTTTCGACCAGGTCAACGCCTCGCATTTCGAGGACGCCTACACCGCGATCGGCGAGCTGCTCGAATCGCTGCCGCAGGTTACCGACCACAAGACGCACTACTACGTGCTGCTCACCGCGGACTATCTGTACGGCGGTGCGGGCCAGTACGACCTGGCACTGGGTTACCTGGACCAGGCCGCCGCTTTCGATCAAAGCGAATCGGCGCAATGCCGCGTCGGCAGCGATCGCATGGACATCCTGTACAAGGCCGGGAAACTGCGTGCCGACGATGCGCGAATACAACCTGCCATCGACGCCTGCCAGCGCGCCGGCGCCACCAACGACAAGAACTCCATCGTCCTCGATCAGGCGCGCGCGCTGCTCGATGAAAACCGCGCCGCCGAGGCCGTGAAGGTCCTGCATGCCCACGAAGCGGAGGTGCAGGCATCGCATTCGGCCGCGCTCATCTCGGATTTTCGCGCCAGCCTCGCGCAAGCCTATCTGCGCACTGGCGACCTGGCCCACGCGAGCGAGTCCGCGCTGAGCGCCATCGCCAATGCCAACCAGCAGCCTTTCGCCAAGGCGGTGGCCGATTCCTACGACGTGCTCTACCAGGCGGCCAAGCGCCAAGGCGACAATGCGGCCGCGCTGGCCTGGCACGAGAAATATGCCGCGGCCGACAAGGGTTACCTGAACGACGTCAGCGCGCGCGCGCTGGCCTACCAGATGGTGCACCAGCGCGTGCTCGACAACCAGCGCCGGCTCGAAGCAGCGAACGACGCCAACAAGGTGCTGGCCCTGCAGCAAACGATCGCCACGCAGAAGGCACGCACGCGTCTGCTGTACATGCTGCTGCTGCTCAGCGGCCTGCTCATCGTCGGCGGCTGGGCGTACCGCACCAAGCGCTCGCAGATCAAGTTC
>DASTAL010000343.1:0-3743 GCA_035712685.1 Rudaea sp.
GGCGTACGCGAAGCGCCGAATCCGCATAACGCCTGGGCCTACCCGCCGCGCGATACGCACAACTTCAAATTCCTCGCCGACGCGCTCGCCAAACTGCAAGCCGCGGTGGCCGGCGCCGATGCCGCGCCATCCGTCGACGCGCAAAAAGGCTTCAAGGCGCTGGTGCCGATGGTCGACGCAGAACTGAAGGCTTGGGATGAACTCAAATCGCGCGATCTGGCGGCGTTGAATGCCAAGCTGAAGGCGGCGGGGAAAGCGCCGATCGATGTGAAATGACAAAGGCGCCATCCTTGGCGCCTTTCCGTTCGGCTCCTGCCTCAGCAGAAAACGCCGCGCGCAATGCCTTAGCTCGCATTGCGCAAGCGCAGCGTTTTCTACCAGTGGACGCCTCTCATCAAGGATGCAAACGCCACCTGTTCGCTGGTCGGCTGCTTGTCCAGCTCGCCGCGTCCCTTCATGCCCTTGGCGGCGGCTGAATCCGGGAACAGGCGGAACGCCGTATTCATCAGGATTTCATAGGCGCGCGGCGCCAGCGCGTAGAAAATCTGCGCGAACGTGCCCAATCGAGTGGCCATGCGCACCGGACGCTGGATGATGGCGTCCACGATCATGTCGGCCGCCTCGTCCGGCGACAGCGTCGGGACCGATTCGTACATCTTGGTCGGCGCGATCATCGGCGTCTTTACCAGCGGCATGTTGATCGTGGTGAAATTGATGCCGTTGTCGGAGAACTCGGCCTGCGCACAGCGCGAGAACGCGTCCAGTGCCGCCTTCGACGAGACATAAGCGGAAAAACGCGGCGCGTTCGTCAGCACGCCAATGGACGAAATATTGATGATGTGGCCGCGATGCCGCTCCGCCATGCCCGGCAGGAAGCCCATGATCAGGCGCAATGAGCCGAAGTAATTGAGCTGCATCGTGCGCTCGAAATCGTGGAAGCGGTCGTAGCTGGAGGCAATCGCGCGACGGATCGAACGTCCGGCATTGTTGATCAGGATATCCACGCCCTTGTGCTCGGCGAGGATTTTCTGCACCAGTTCGTCGCAGGATTTTTGTTCGGCCAGATCGGCAACATACGCGTGGCATACGCCGCCCGCATCGACGATCTCCTTGCGCGTGGCATCGAGCTCGTCCTCGCCGCGCGCGCAGATCAGAACTTTCGCTCCCGCGCTGGCGATCTTCAGCGCCGCCGCCTTGCCGATACCGGACGAGCCGCCAGTGATCAGCACGGTGCGCCCACGCACCTTGCCGGACAACGAATGATCGACGAACAGATCCGGATCGAGGTGGCGCTCCCAGTAATCCCACAGCCGCCAGGCGTAACCCTGCAGGTCCGGCACACGGATCTTCGTGCCCTTGAGCGCACGCTCGGTCTCGCGGCAGTCGAAGCGCGTCGGATAGTTGATCATGCGTATCGCCGCCGCAGGGATGCCGAGATCGCGCAACACCGCGCCGGTGAAGCGCTTGACCGGCGGCAGGCCGGCCAACGCCTGCTTGATCATGGTCGGGATGAAACCGAACATGCGCGCGTCCACGCGCATCGTCATCTGCGGCGCGTGCCCGGCGCGAGCGAAGATGTTGAGCACTTCGCCGATGCGGCGCGGCGCCGGGTCGGTGAGGTGGAAGCAGCCGCCATCCAGGCCCGGCTTGTGCGCAATGTGATCCATGGCCGCGACGACGAAATCCACCGGCACCATGTTCACGCGTCCGCCTTCAAGGCCGATCGTCGGCATCCACGCCGGCAGCGCCTCGCGCAGCTTCTTCAGCGCGCGGAAGAAGTAGTACGGCCCGTCGATCTTGTCGATCTCGCCGGTTTTCGAACTGCCCAGCACGATTGCCGGTCGGTAGATGCGGTGCTTGATCTTCGCCTCGCGCACCAGCGCCTCGGCATCATGCTTGGTGCGAAAATACGGATGGTCGAGGTTCTCCGCCTCGGCGAACATGTCTTCGCGGAATACGCCGGGATACAGGCCGGCGACGGCGATGGAACTCGCGTAGTGGAAGCAACCTGCCTTTAACGCGGCGGCAAGGTCCAGCGCATGCCGCGTGCCTTCGACGTTCGCGGCGATCTGGCTTTCCTCATCGGCGGCCAGATCGTAGATCGCGGCAAGATGGAAAAAGTGTTGGACCTTCCCCGCGAGCGTCTTGCGCTGCGCCGGCGTCAAACCCAGCATCGGCTTGGTCAGATCGCCGACCACGGGAATCAGGCGCTTGCCTTCGGCGCCAAAACGTTCGCGCAGTTCTTCGAATTTCCTCTGCGAACCCTTGCGCACCAGGCAATGCACGTCGCCCTTGCGCGCGAGCAGGCGTTCCAGCAGATGGCGCCCGATGAATCCGGTCGCGCCCGTCACGAAATAGGTCATGGTGTCTATCCCCGCGATGCAGGATGCAAAGATAGCAAAGCCAACGGCCGTTTGACACGTTCGTTCGCTTTTGCCATTGTCCACGCCCGCAGCGCATGCAATCGCACCGGGGAACGACATGGCCGACCTGAAAACCAAGTTCGCGCAAGCCGCCGAAGACGTCAAGAAACTCGACGAGCGCCCCGACAACGACACCCTGCTCAAACTCTACGCCCTGTTCAAGCAGGGTTCCGATGGCGATGTATCCGGCCCCAAACCGGGCTTCTTCGATTTTGTCGGCACCGCCAAATACGAAGCCTGGGCCAAGCTCAAGGGCATGAAGGCCGACGAGGCAATGCAGAAATACGTCGATCTGGTCAAGAAACTGCGCGGCTGACCGGCGCGCTGCGGCGATGGCGGCGAAGCAGACGCGCGAGCGCATCCTTGACGCCAGCCTGGCGATGTTCAACGCCCAGGGCGAGCCGAACGTCACCACCAACCACATTGCCGACGAACTTGGCATCAGTCCGGGCAATCTCTACTACCACTACCGCAACAAGGACGACATCGTCGAGCGCCTGTTCGCGCACTACGAGGCGCGCATGGACGACGCGCTCGTTGCGCCGGAAGGCCGCCTTCCGAATCTGGAAGACGTCTGGCTGCAACTGCACCTCGTGTTCGAGTGCATGTGGGAATACCGCTTCCTGTATCGCGACCTCGTCGACATCCTCGCCCGCAACCGCAAGCTGCGGCAGCGCTTCGCGCGCATCCTCAACCGTGCGGCAGTGAGCGCCGAGACGGTGCTCAAGGGTCTGGCGGCGGCCGAAATACTGCGCGCGACCCAGGACGAAATTCACGCTACGGCGGAAAACGTCTTGCTGGTGGCCACGTTCTGGCTCAACTACCACGCCGTGCGCGGCGCGAATCCCGAGCCGGCCCAGAACGACCTCAGCCAGGGCATCTATCAGGTGATGTTGCTGATCGCACCGTTCCTGCGTGATGCCGAGCGAGCGCACCTGAACACGCTGGCCCAGGCCTACCGCAGGTAAAAAAACGGCCGCACTCGGCGGCCGTAACCTTTCGTTGGGAGTGTGAATTCTTACTTGGCGGCCTTGAGCTGGCGACTCAGGGCGCTCATGCGCTGGCTCAGGGCTTCGATATCGGCTTTGGACGGAATGCCGAGCTTCGCCAGCACCGTGGCGACCGCGCTCTGCACGACCTCGCCAAGTTTGGCGGCGTTGCGCTTGAGGTCGACGCGCAATGGCGCGACCACGCCCTTCACGTGCACCCTGGCGTCGGCGCCGACTTCGCGCACGAGTTGTTGCGCACGGGCCTGGAAATCGCGCCCTTCGGCGGCAAGTCCGGAGAGGACTTCCGTGCCGCGCTTCTGCGCGATGGAAA
>DASTAL010000344.1:0-3583 GCA_035712685.1 Rudaea sp.
CACTTCGAGATCGTTGCCAGGATCGCTGCCGGCAGCGTCATGAGATTTTGTGAACGTGCGCAGGTCGGCTTCCAGCGCATGCGCGGCATGCGTGTCGTGAGTGACGGCAACCACGATTCCCGCGTGGCGGCGCGCGGCCCACACGATGGCGAGGGCGGCGGCGCTGACGGGCGGCGTGTTCCAGAAGGCGCGATGATTCACATCGCGCGGCAGTGGGGCATCGAACAATCGCATATGCAACTCTTGTAACGACAAAAGCGCCGAAAGCATCGATGTGCCCGGCGCGGGATGCGCAGTTTAGCGTGCGCGGGCAGCGCGTGCAGTCGTGACGTGACTTTCGGCAGGGTGGGCGGGATTCACAAGTCTTTACGCTGCGCCGCGCGTCGTCGCGCGATAATCGCGCATCGCGCCCGCCGTGGGAGATCGTGTTGCATCGCATACGTTTTGGAATGGCGTTCGTCGCCGTCGCGCTCGCCGCCTGCTCGGGGAAACCATCCGCGCCGCGCAGCGAGGCCGTGCCGGTGGAAACCGCGCGCGTCGTGCAGAAGGCGATGCCCGAACTCGTGCAGGCCGTGGGTACGGTCGAGGCGATCGACAGCGTCGCGGTCAAATCGCTGGTCGACGGGCAACTGCTCGACGTGCACGTCAGGGATGGCTATGAAGTCAAGAAAGGCCAACTTTTGTTCAGCATCGATCCGCGCCCGGCCCAGGCCGCGCTGGCGCAGGCGCGGGCGGCGCTGGCCAAGGACGCGGCCGCGCGCGACCTGGCCCATGCACAGGTCGAGCGCTACGCGCCGGTCGCGAAGAAAGGTTTCATTTCCGCGGACCAGATGCAGCAGTACGTGACCGCGGAAGCCGCAGCGGCGGCGAGCGTCAAGGTCGACCAGGCGAATGTCGAGGCCGCAAAACTCTCGCTCGGCTACACGCGCATCACCGCGCCGATGGACGGCCGCGCTGGTCGCGTGCTGGTGCAGGCCGGCAACCTGGTCAAAGCGAACGACACCAATCCGCTGCTCGTGATCAACCGCATCGCGCCGATCTACGTGAACTTCGCCGTGCCCGGCCGCGACGTCGACCGCGTGCGTGCGGCGCTCGCGCAGGGCGCGCTGCCGACGCAGGCCTGGGTTGAGGGTGCGGCATCGCGCACGAGCGGCAAGGTGGCCTTCGTGGACAACGCCGTGGATCCGGCCACGAACACGGTGAAGGTGCGCGCGGAATTCGCGAACGCCGATCAGGCGCTGTGGCCCGGACAGTTCGTTGATGTATCGATGACGCTCGCGATGCAGGCCGATGCGCTCGCGATCCCGGCCACGGCGGTCAAGCAGGGTCCGGACGGCGACTACGTCTTCGTCGTCAAGCCCGATTCCCGCGCCGAACAGCGCAGCGTGAAAGTCGCGCGTGACGTGGACGGCCTGGCGGTTATCGCAAGCGGATTGAGCGCCGGGGAGACGGTGGTGACGGACGGCCAGTCACGCCTGGCCGATGGCACGCCGGTGCGCGTCGTGCAAGCCGCGAACTGAGCCGCTTCGTGAGCGTTTCCGAAATCTTCGTGCGCCGCCCGATCATGACCACGCTGGTCATGATCGGCATCCTCGTGTTCGGTATCGCGGCCTACCGGCTCCTGCCGGTGTCCGACCTGCCGAACGTGGATTTTCCGACCATCCAGGTGACCGCGAGCCTGCCGGGCGCGTCGCCCGAAACCATGGCCTCGGCCGTGGCGACGCCGCTGGAGAAACAGTTCTCCTCGATTCCCTCGCTGGATTCGATGACCTCGGATTCGGGCCTGGGCCAGACCCAGATCACGTTGCAGTTTTCGCTCGACCGCGACATCGATGCCGCCGCGCTGGACGTGCAATCGGCGATTTCCGCGGCCTTGCGCCAGTTGCCGCCGACCATGAGCACGCCGCCGACGTTCCGCAAGACCAATCCCGCGGATGCGCCGGTCTTCTACGTGAGCATGACCAGCAAGACACTGCCGTTGTCGAAGGTGGACGAGTACGCCGAATCGTTGCTCGCGCAACGCCTGTCGATGGTGGAAGGCGTGGCCCTGGTCAACGTCTACGGCTCGACCAAGTACGCGGTACGCATCGACCTGGATCCATCCGCCATGGCGGCGCGCGGGATCGGCATCGACCAGGTGCAGCAGGCGGTCGCGAGCGGCAACGTCGACCTGCCGACCGGTACGCTGTACGGCGACAAGCGCACCTGGAACGTGATGGTCAATGGCCAGTTCGAGGCCGCAAAGCCGTTCGGCAAACTGATCGTGAGTTATCAAAACGGTGCGCCGGTGCGCCTGTCCGACATCGGCCACGTCTACGACGGCATCCAGAACAACCAGCACATTGCCTGGTTCGATAGTGTGCGCGGCGTCGTGCTGGCCGTGCAGAAACAGCCGGGCGTAAACACCATCGCCGTGGTCGAGCGCATCCGGTCCATGCTGCCGCAATTCGAGAAGCAATTGCCGGCCGGCGTGCAACTCAAGGTATTTTTCGACCGCACGCAGAGCATCCGCGCTTCGGTCGACGAGGTGCAATTCAGCCTGTTCCTCGCGCTGCTCCTCGTGGTGCTGGTGATATTCGTGTTCCTGCGCAATTTGCGCGCGACCATCATTCCTTCGCTGGCCCTGCCGATGTCCATTGTCGGTACGTTCGCGATCATGTACCCGTTCGGCTACAGCCTCGACAACCTCTCGCTGATGGCGTTGACGCTGTGCGTCGGCTTCGTCGTGGACGACGCCATCGTCATGCTGGAAAACATCTCGCGCCACATGGAAATGGGCAAGACCGCGCTGCAGGCGACGTTCGACGGCGCGCGCGAAATCGGATTCACCATCGTGTCGATGACGCTGTCGTTGGCGGCGGTATTCATCCCGGTGCTGTTCATGGGCGGCATCATCGGCCGCCTGCTGCACGAATTCGCGGTGACCATCGTCGCCGCGGTGCTGGTGTCCGGCTTCGTTTCGCTGAGCCTGACGCCGATGTTGTGCAGCCGCATGCTGAAACCCCATCAGGCCGAACGTCACGGCCGCATCTACCAGGCCTGCGAACGCGGTTTCGACGCGATGGCGGGTTTCTACCGGCGCACGCTGACGGCATGCCTTTCACACCAACGCTGGGTGCAGGCGGCATTCGGTTTGATCCTGCTCGCGACCGTCGTGTTGTTCGTGGAGGTGCCGAAGGGCTTTCTGCCGGAGGATGACACCGGGCAATTGTTCGTGTTCACCGAAGCTGCCCAGGACGTCGGTTTTGACGACATGGCGCGCAAGCAACAGGAAGCGGCGAAGATCATTCGCGCCGACCGCAACGTCGCCGGCGTACTTTCGTTCATCGGCGTGTCCGGCAGCTCGTCGACCCTGAACCTCGGCCGCATGATCGTCACGCTCAAACCGCGCAGTGAACGTGCCTCGCCGCAGGAGGTGATTCAGGAACTGCGCCCGAAACTCACCGGCATCCCGGGCTTCACGGTTTTCCTGCAGAACATCCCGATCATCCGCATTGGCGGCCACCTGACCAAGACCCAGTACCAGTACACGCTGCAGGATACGGACACGCGCGAACTGTTCGCGTTCGTGCCCAAGCTCGTC
>DASTAL010000345.1:0-3519 GCA_035712685.1 Rudaea sp.
GGTCACGTTGGCCGCGGCCGCGGTGACGAGATTGTTCGATCCCCCGATGGTGATGGCAGCCATCGCGGCGATGTCGGCGTTCGTACCGGCGACGGTGTTGTTCGCGACGATGCTGCTTTGCAGGGTCAGTGCATTGGCGGCACCAACGAAATAGATTCCGGCGCCGGAAATTCCGGATTTGTTGGCCGCGATCGTGCTGTTGTTGACGCGCATGGCATCGAACACGCGCGCGAACACGCCGCCGCCGGTCTTGTAGCGTGCCGTGTTGCCGGCGATCGTGCTGTCGCTGATGCCGAACCCGGCATGCGTGGCGAGGCCGCCGCCGGTGCCGAAGGAATAGTTGCCGCTCAGCGTGGAGCCGTAGGCGTAACCGCCGAGGTCGGAAAAAATCCCGCCGCCGGTGCAGTAGCTGCCGTGGGTGTCGCCGAGCGTATGCGTGGCGCGGTTGCCGCTGACCGTGCTTTGGAAAAGATAGGCCTGACCGCGGTAGGCCATCGCACCGCCGCCGTAGGCCGCCGTGAACGTGTTCGGATGCGAACCGAGCGCGGTATTGTCCGAAAGTGTACTCGTATACATCGCGATGCCGCGCGCGGTGACGCCGCCGCCGTAGGCACCTTCGCCCGCTGCGAGACATCCGCTCACGGTGGCACGGTCCAGCGTCACGTAGCCGTTGGAGATGACGCAGGCGCCGCCGGTGACGTGGTAGCCGGTGACGACCGCGAGGCCGTTGCGCACGGTCAGGCCTTGCAGCACCAGGGTTCCGCGCCCGTAGTGGGCGAAAACGCGATCCGCGCCGGCGCCGTCGACCGCCAGCGCCTTCGCGCCAGGCCCGGTGATGGTCAAGTCGTTCTGGTAGACCGGAATCGCGCCCTGCGTCAGCGTGATCGTGCCGCACGTCAACGTACTGGCATCGATGCCATCGCCCTCGCCCGCGCCGCTGATGATGCTGCGCAGCGTGCCGGCGCCGTTGTCGTCGGCGCAACTGGTCACAGTCAGCGTCGTCGCGGGCGCACTCGCGGATGTGCGCGGCAAGGCGCGCGCATCCAGCGCCGCGAACAAGGCCGCCACGGCGCGACCATCGCCCGGCTTCCACCCCGCTGGCACGGGCGCACTGAGCGACGCGGCCTGCGCGATGCCCGCCGTCATCAGCGCGGCCGCGAGCGGCGCCAGACGCAGCGTGCGTCGGTTCACGTTCATCGCGCACTCCATTCGGTAACCTCGGTCCCCGATCGAATGTAGCACGCGCTTGCGCCGCGCCGCGCCGGGCGACTATCGTAGCGTCGCGTCCAGGGGAGTTCCGCATGTCCTACGCCGAAAAACGCCGCCACCCCCGCCTGGCCATCTACTCGGCCGCACTCGCGGTGTGCAACGGCGAAGGCTACCTCTCCGACGTCAAGGACCTGTCCCAGGGTGGCGCCTGCATCGGCCGGCCGAAGAACTGGCCCGCGCACCCGCCGGCCGAGTGCCGCGTGTATTTCATCTTCGACCAGGAAACCGTGATCGGCCTGGAAGCGCGCATCGTGCGCAACGGCAGCGAAGACATCGGCCTGGAATTCGCGCCCGGGCAGGAGCAGCGCGTCGAGAGCCTGCTGTACGAATCGCGCTTCGTCGACAAGGACACGATCTGACATGAATCCGCGTCTTTTCGACTACCTGGCACCGATCGCGCTGCTGGTCGGTTCGAACGTGTTCATGACCATCGCCTGGTATGGGCACCTCAAATTCACCGATCGCCCGCTGTGGCTGATCGTCCTCGTCAGCTGGGGCATCGCGTTTTTCGAGTACTGCCTGCAGGTGCCCGGCAACCGCATCGGCTACCAGGTCTACAATCCGGCGCAGCTCAAGACGATCCAGGAGATCATCACCCTGGTCGTCTTCGCCGTCTTCTCGGTGGTTTACCTCGGCGCCAGCCTGCGCTGGAATCACCTGGTCGGCTTCGCCCTGATCGTGCTCGCCGCGTTCTTCATCTTCTACGAGTGAGGAATCAGCGCCCACGCGACGCCGGCAATGCCGGCGAGCAGGAGCAGCGCCACCGGCCAGATGCTGAGCAGGAATCCGTTGTGGCGCGCGGACGGCGCGCTCACGTAGCCGCGGAAATACACGAGGCGGCCGATCACATAGACCGCGCCGATCGCCGCCATCACGCGCGGGTCCCAGTACTGCGCGGCGATCCATAACCCGGGCACGAACACGATCAGCAGCTCCAGCGTGTTCTGCTGCACGCGGAAATAGCGCTCGAACACCTCATGGCCGCTCGTCGCCGGCGCCTTGACGCCGTACTGGACGCGCGCCTTGCCGACGAGCCAGGCGAACACGAAGTATTCGAGCAGCGCGCACAATGTGACGAGATTGACCCAGACCATGGCGTTTCCTCATGTGGATGCGTAAGGCCCGATCGACGGGCGGGATGACCTGCGCGGCGATTTTCATCCACCGGCCTGCGACGAACAAGTCAACCCAATTCGTCTTGTTACGTTGCACAGGGTAAACCCCCAACCTGCGTTGCGAGCGCAGGCGGTTTGGCGGCGCGGACGCATACCCCCGTCCGCGCCGTTTTTTTAGGCGCTCGGGGATTTTTCTTCCGCCTTGGCCCGGTCCCAGAAGGCGTCCTGCTCGGCCAGGCTCATGCCGTCGAGTTGGCGGCCCTCCTGCGCGGCCAGCGTTTCCATGCGCCGGAAGCGGCGCTCGAACTTCGCATTCGCGCCGCGCAGCGCAGCAGACCAGTCGACCTTGGCCAGGCGCGCGAGATTCACGCCGACAAACAGCACGTCGCCGATCTCGTCGGTCAGGCGCGCCACGTCCGCGCCGTGGTCCAGCTCATGGCGCACCTCGCCGATTTCCTCCGTGAGCTTGTCCAGCACCGGGCGCGGATCGCTCCAGTCGAAACCCACCCGCGAAGCGCGTTTTTGCAGTTTCAGCGCGCGCTGCCATTCGGGCAGGCCGCGCGGGATGCCGGCGAGCGCGCTGGCATCGGCATCGCCGCTTTCCTCGCGCTCGCGGCGCTTGTGCGCGTCCCATTCGCGCAATTGCGCTTCGGCGCTTTCCACGCTCGCGCCGGCGAACACGTGCGGGTGGCGTCGCACCATCTTGTCGCAGATCGCCGCGACCACGCCGGAAAAATCGAACGCGCCGCGTTCCTGTGCCATGCGCGCATGGAACACGACCTGCAGCAGCAGGTCACCCAGTTCGTCGCGCAGGTCGGCCAGGTCGCCGCGGTCGATCGCGTCGGCGACCTCGTAGGCTTCCTCGATCGTGTACGGCGCGATCGTCGCAAAGGTTTGCTGCACGTCCCACGGGCAGCCGCGCTGCGGATCGCGCAAGGCGGCCATGATGCGCAGCAGGTCATCGATGCCGTATCGGGTCGCGCTCGACTCAGTCACGCACGCCACCAGCGAGCATGCCGGCCCAGTCCACCGTCACATCGCCGCAGGCGAAGAAATCCGGATTGAGCAGCGATTCCTTGGCGTTGTACGCGAGCACGCTGCCGTCCATGCGCCGCACCGCGCCTCCGGCCTGCTC
>DASTAL010000346.1:0-2346 GCA_035712685.1 Rudaea sp.
GCAGCACGCGGCGCTTCATGCCGCCCGACAGCGCGGCGAAGTCAGCGTCGGCGGGAAGTTCCAGGCGTTCGAGCACCTGCGACACGCGGCGATCGAGATCCCAGCCGTGCTGCGCCTCGATCTGCGCCTGCACGGCACCGAGTGCATCGAGGTTGTGTTCTTCGAGCAGATGGTGGTAACGCGCGAGCAGGGCGCCGAGATCGCCGAGACCATGTGCGACCACGTCGAACACGCTGCCGCGCGCGTCCTGCGGCACTTCCTGCGCGAGCTTCGCGACGCGCACGCCGCCCTGCACGCGCACCTCGCCGTCATCGGGCCTGATTTCGCCGGCGAGCAGGCGCAGCAGCGTCGACTTGCCTTCGCCGTTGCGGCCGACGATGCACACGCGTTCGCCCGCATCGATCGTCAGGTCGACGTGTTCGAGCAGCAGCGGACCGCCGACGCTGTAGTCGACGCGTTGGAGTTGCAGCAGTGGCATGCGTGAATTGTAGCGGCACAAACAAGACGGGCCGCATCGCGCGGCCCGTCTTGCGCTTGCCTCGTCGAAGGTTGCCTTACTGGCAGACCTCGATCTTCACGTTCTGCACGTACATGCCGTTCGGCGCGGCGGCAGCGGTGTTGGAGTCGCTCACCGCACGCCAGCGCACCTGCAGGTTCTGGCCTTCGAAGCCGTCGAGGTCGACGATCGAATGCGTCGGTGCGGTAGCCGGAAGCTGACACCAACCGTACGATCCGGCATTGACTTCACCCGAGGCAACGATGCCGTCGTAGGCATCAGTGAACAGGCGGCTGCCGTCCAGGTAGGCGAAGCTGCCGCTGCCGCCCTTGAGCTGCAGGGTACCGTTGTCCCAGCACGAACCCGGGCCGTTGTCCTCGAAATGGTGGTACGTGTCGAAGGACAGAATGGTCGCCTTCGCCCCGGCCGGAATGGCCACCGCCGGCGAAATCAGGCCGCGGTCGCTGGTCACCGTGTTGTCCGGGACGCCCCAGACCGTGCCGGTCAGACCCGCGCCGGACGGCGCCGTCATGCGCGTCCACGCGGTGCCGCCCGTGCCGTCGGTGGTCCAGCCGGTGACGTCGTCCTGCAGCAGCGTGGTCGAGGTGGTGCCGCTCGGGCACTGGCCCGGGACGCCCGTGGTGAACGTGAACGTTGCCGACGTCTGGCCGGGGCCGCAGTAGTTGGTCGGCGTGACGCGCCAGAAATACTGCGTCATCGTGTTGAGTCCCACGTTGACGGCCCAGGTCGTGCCGACCACCGTCGCGCTGGCCACGATGTTGGCGAATGCGGCATCCGTCGCCACTTCGACGAGGTAGCTGTTGGATGGCGACGTGGGTACCGTGGTCGGCAATGCAACGCCGTCGAAACCGTCGCCGAATATGCGATCGGTGATGGTGGTGGGCACTTCCTGCCAGCTCAGCGTCGGACGCACCTTGGCGCCGGTGCTGGTATCGGCCGGCGCAACCAGCTGCGGCCGGCCCGGTCCGTACGCGGATATGCCGAGGCTGAAGCCGCCGACGCTGCGGGTCAGGGCGCCGCTGACGCCGTCGATGCTGAATGCATATTCGCCGGTCGGCAGCGCCGCGCCGCCGGTCAGGGTCAGGTTGCTGCTGCCCGGCGCGGCGATCGGGTTGGTCGCGAACGTCGGCGTGACGGCGCCCGGCAGGCCGTTCGCGGTCAGCGCGACGGATCCGGTGAAGCCGTTGAGGACACCCGCACGCAGCGCGTAGGCCGGATCGGCCGCGGCGGTGGCGCCGCACATTTCGATGCGCTTGGGCGAGTCCGCCACCACGGCGTAGTCCGGATCGCCGCAAGTGGGGAACTTGAACGAACACACACGTGTGCGCCACGATGAGCTGGCGCTGGTCGCGTAGTACTCGCTGGTGTAGTAGAAGCGGCACTGGTCGACCGGATCGACGCTCATCGACGAATAGTCGCCCCAGCGCCCGCTCGAACTCCTCTGCGAGCCGGCGGCGACGCCAGTCGTGCAGTTCTGCTCGTCGCGCAGGGTGCCAGCGGGATCGGACAGCAGGCGGCCGGTGGTCTCGATCTGTGGGTTCGTGGACGAACTTGAGTTCGAGAATCCGACGCCGATGTCGCCGCTCTTGTCGATCGCGATGCCGCCCATCCAGCGATGGTTCGCGTCCGGCGCGAACACGCCCTGGTCGACGATGCTCTTGTCCAGCGCGGTCGGTACGGGCGGCGCAGCGCCGTGATCGCTCAAATCGAAATGCACCCAGCGGATGGCGGCCTGTTGCGAGCCGCCGACGACGGTGTGGTTGACGACCAGCGACAGGCGCGTCGGCGCATCCGCCGGAAAGGCGCGGGCGGTGGCGCGGAACATCAGG
>DASTAL010000347.1:0-1235 GCA_035712685.1 Rudaea sp.
CTTGAGCCGGTCCGGATCGTTCTGGTCACGGCTGTCGCTGGCCACGAGCAGGGCGCCGAAGTCGTCCACCCATTCCCAGACCAGGCCGTGCAGGTCGCGCACGCCGTAGAAATTCGCATCGCCGCCCACGCGCGCGACCGCCGCATTCGACGGCCGCGAGTACCAGTTGAGGATGCGTTCGCGCCAGGCCGGATCGCTGCGCGCGTCGGCACGCGTGGCATCCGCCGCGGCGGCGAATTCCCATTCGTTCCACGTCGGCAGCCGCGCGTTCTCGCTGGCGCAGAATGCCTGCGCGGCGAACCAGCTCACCTGCGTCACCGGCTGATCGGGCAAGGCGTCCTTGCCGAGCGTGGTCGCCGATTGCCAGTGCGCGAGGTAGCGCGATTCGGCGAAGATCGGCGCGACGTGGCCACGCTGCCATTGCGGATGCGATTTCACGAAGGCCAGGAACTCGGCGTTCGTGACCGGCTCGCGGCGCAGCGTGAATGGTGCAACGACGATGTCCGCGGTTTTCGTGTCGGCCGGCAGCACGCTGGCGAAACGTCCGCCGGGCAGCGAGGCGTATTCCGCCGCCGGCAGCGAACCGGCGGCGGACAACAGGGCGATGGTGAGCAGGACGCGCATGCGGCTCAATGTCCTGCCGCGGGCGCAGGGGCGGGTTCAGCGCGCGCCTTGGCGACTTCCGCGGCCTCGATGCGTCCGCCCGGATTGCCCCAGCTGTTGAGAACGAAGGTGAGGATGTTCGCGATCTCGTCGTCGTTGAGCTGGTTCATCGGCGGCATCACCGAGTTGTAGTCCTTGCCGTTGACCTTCACCGGGCCAGTCAGGCCGTGCAGCAGGATGCGAATCGGATGCTTGGGATCTTCCGCGATCAGGCTCGATTTCGCGAGCGGCGGGAACACGCCGGGCAGGCCTTCGCCATTGGCCTGATGGCAGACCGAGCAGGTGCCCGTGAATAGTTGCTTGCCGGCCTTGATCTGTTCTTCCTTGGTCAGCTTGCCGGCGGCGGCGGCCTTCGTCGCCTGCGTCACCGCGGCGAGGTTCGGCTCGGCGCGGTCGCCCAGATACACCGAATCGACTTCCTTGCCCGAGTACACCGACTTGTTTTCCGGTCCGTCCACTTTCAGGATCGCCAGCGCGCCCTTGTTGAAGGCGCGGAAGATCGAATGATCGACCAGCACGTAGCTGCCCGGCACTTCGGTGTGGAATTCCACCATCGCCGCACCGCCGGACGG
>DASTAL010000348.1:0-4425 GCA_035712685.1 Rudaea sp.
GCCACGCAGGCGATCTTCGTGCTCGTCGCGATGGCCGTGCTGTGCCAGCGTTACGGCATCAGCCCGCACGGCGTACAGATCGCCTTGTGGGCGGCGGCCGTGGCCGGATTCCTGCCCTTCAATTTTCCGCGAGCGCGTGCGTTCATGGGCGACGTCGGCAGCGGCAGCGTGGGTTTTTTGATCGCGATCGCCGCGATCTGGCAGAATTCATCGCCGTACACGGCCGCCTTGAGCGGCGTCGTGGCGGCATCGGCATTCGTCACCGATGCGAGCTGCACGTTGCTCTCGCGCATGTTGTGCGGTCGGCGCTGGTATCGTGCGCATCGCGAGCATTTGTACCAGTGGATGACGCGTACCGGCATGTCGCACGCACGCGTGGTCGCTTGGTACATGGGATGGAACCTGCTGATTGTCGTGCCGGTGCTGTATTGGATGAATTTGCGACCATTCGGCGCGCCGCCCAAGCCGGGCATCGCGGCGGCCGTGGGCGTCTACGCACTCGCCGTCGTCGTGTGGATTTGTGGAAAACGCTGGTGTTTGTACAAAGTCAAATCGAAGAAGCGAAATGGGCTTGCGTAGGCTGACCGCCGCGATCCACCCGCGCCTGGCCGTCGTGCTGCACGACTTGGTCATGGTCTGGCTCGCCTGGACGGCGGCGAACTGGCTGCGCTACAGCTTCGAGGCGCATCCGCCCACGGTGTGGCAACTGGCGCCGGATACCGCCATCGTCCTGCTCGTGCAGGGCGCGGTGCTGTGGTGGACGGGGTTGTACAAGGGACTGTGGCGCTTTGCCAGCCTGCCGGATCTGTGGAACATCGTGCGCGCGGCTGTACTCGGTGCGCTGGGAATCGCGGTCGCGCTGTTTCTGTACGATCGCCTCGAGTCGGTGCCGCGCAGCGTGCTCGCAATTTATCCGGCCGCACTCGCCGTGCTGCTCGGCGCGCCGCGCCTGGCCTACCGCTACTGGAAAGACAGCCGCTTCGAATTGCTCGCGCGCGTGCCCGCACGGCGCGTGCTTGTGCTCGGCGCCGGACGCACCGGCGATGCGCTGCTGCGCGAACTGGCTCATGACGCGCGTTATCGCCCGGTCGGACTGCTCGACGACAACCTCACCCTGCGTGGAGCGCGCCTGCATGGCGTGCCGGTACTGGGCACGCTCGACCGCTTGCAGGAGCTGGCACGCGAATCCGCTGCCGAGATGCTGCTGATCGCGATTCCTTCGGCAACCACGACGCAGATGCGGCGCATCGTCGAACTGTGCGAGGAAACCGGCGTGCCGTTCCGCACGGTGCCGCGTCTGCAGGATGTCGTCGCCGGACGCGCGGGTTTCAGCCAGCTCAAGGAAGTCGCGATCGAGGACCTGCTCGGGCGCGATCCGGTGAATCTCGACTGGGCGGCCATGCGCGCCGGATTTTCCGGCCAGCGCGTGCTCATCACCGGTGGCGGCGGTTCCATCGGCGCGGAATTGTGTCGGCAGGTCGCACGCCTGGGGGTCGAATCGCTCGCGATCCTGGAATTGTCCGAGTACAACCTGTATCGCATCGAGCAGGAGCTGCGCCGCGAGTTTCCGGATCTGCTCGTTGACGCCGTGCTCGGCGATTGCGGCGACGCGGCGGTCTGCGAGCGCGTATTCGCCCGCGTGCGCCCGCAGGTGGTGCTGCACGCGGCCGCGTTCAAGCATGTGCCGCTATTGCAGAACCAGGTGCGCGAGGCGTTTCGCAACAACGTGCTCGGCACGCAGACGGTGGCGCAGGCGGCGGATCGCCACGGCGTCGGCTGCTTCGTTCTGATCTCCACCGACAAGGCGGTCAATCCGTCCAGTGTGATGGGTGCGTGCAAGCGCGTGGCCGAAATCTTCTGCCAGAACTTTTCCGCGCACTCGACGACGCGTTTCGTCACCGTGCGTTTCGGCAACGTGCTCGATTCGGCCGGCAGCGTGGTGCCGCTGTTCCGCGAGCAGATCCGCAACGGCGGGCCGGTCACGGTGACGCATCCGGAAATGTCGCGCTACTTCATGACCATTCCCGAGGCCTGCCAGCTCATCCTGCAGGCCGGCGTGCTCGGCAAGGGCGGGGAAGTCTTCGCCCTCGACATGGGCGAACCGGTGAAGATCCGCTATCTCGCCGAGCAGATGATCCGCCTCGCCGGCAAGGTTCCGGAGCGCGATGTCGCCATCGTCTACACCGGCCTTCGCCCCGGCGAAAAACTGTTCGAGGAATTGTTCCACGACCACGAGAATTACCAGGCCACCGAGCACGCCAAGATCTTCCTCGCGCAGCCGCGTAGCATGTCGTGGGAGTTGCTCAACGCGCAGTTGCGCCAGGCCGCGGCATCCGTGCGCGATTACGACGAAGTGGCCTTGCGCGCCTGCCTGACCAGCCTGTTGCCGGATTTTTCCTGGCGCGACGAGACGGATTCCGCCGAAATCGTGCCGATCACGCGCCAAAACTGAGGGAGCTTGAATGAACGCCGCACTGCGCAAGGTCGTGTTTCCCGTGGCCGGACTCGGCACGCGTTTCCTGCCCGCGTCCAAAGTGGTGGCCAAGGAAATGCTGCCTGTGCTGGACAAACCGCTGATCCAGTATGCGGTCGACGAGGCCGTGGAGGCCGGCGCGGATACCTTGATCTTCATCACCAGCCGCTACAAGCATGCGATCGCGGATTACTTCGATACCGCCTTCGAGCTGGAGTACAAGCTCGAGCGCAGCGGCAAGCATGACTTGCTGCATGCCGTGCGCAACGTGATTCCAAAGCACGTGCGCTGCGTGTACATCACCCAGTCCGAGGCGTTGGGTCTGGGCCATGCGGTGTTGTGCGCGAAGCCCGTCGTCGGCGACGAACCGTTCGGAGTGATCCTTCCGGACGACCTCATCTGGAACGGGGGCAAAGGTGCGTTGCGCCAGATGGCGGAATTCGCGGGCAAGGACCATGCGGGGGCCATCGCGGTCGAGGAAGTGCCGCGCGCGGAAACCCACAAGTACGGCATCGTCGACGCGGAAAAAGCCGATGGACGGGCCGCGCTGGTGCGCCACGTCGTGGAAAAACCGAAGCCCGAAGTCGCGCCGTCCAACCTCGCCATCGTCGGCCGCTACGTGCTGCCGGGGCGCATTTTCGAATTGCTGGAGAAAACCAAGCCCGGCGCGGGCGGGGAAATCCAGCTTACCGATGCGATTGCCGCACTGTTGAACGAAAGCAGGGTCTACGCCTATCGCTTCGAGGGCACGCGCTTCGACTGCGGCAGCAAGCTTGGCCTGGTCAAGGCGACCCTGCATTTTGCCTTGCAGGATCCCGCGCTCGCCGATGCGACTCGCGCCTTCGTGGCCGCGTCGGCCTGATCCACGTCAGGCCAGCCCGGCGATCCAGAACCAGCCGGCGATCGCGACCGCGATGCCGAGCAGGCAGGCGATCAATCCCGCGATGCGGCTGGCATTGCCGATGCGAACCGCTTCATCGCCCTCGCGCACCGGCGTGTCGCGCAGCGGGCGCGCGTCGTTGGCGGGATAGCGCCGGTCGCGCACGATGCGGCGCCCGCGCAGCAGCAGGTGCCGGCCGAGCAGCAGCAGGCACAACGTCATCAGGATCACGCAGCCGGTGACCAAGCGCTTGACCGATGCCTGCAAGCGCGCCGTGTCCATGTCCTGCGCGGCCTGTTGCAGCCAGTGCGTGAAGCCGAACAGGAGCGCGAGCATCGCGATTGCCGCGACGGCCAGGATGGCCAGCACGCGCCGACGATAAACGGGATCGACCGTCTGGATTTGCATGCCGCCAAGCATAGCGCAACGGCCGTGAGCGCCGATGCCGCCATGCCGGATCCGGCGCAACGAACTGTGCAAAACGGCTATGCTTGCGCATCGATTCGGACGGAGACCGGCATGCGTGCCGTTGCATTGTTGATTTTGTTCGGCTTGCTCGCGGCTTGCCAGAATGCACCCAGCCGTGTTGCGCCGACTGGCGATGCGCTGGCCCGGCTTGACACCGCGCTGGCCGGCGACTGGGACAATCACGAGCAGGCCAGGCGCGCTTCCGTTGAGGCACACGCCGGGGCCGCCGTTGCCGTGCCGCCGGTGCGCGAGACCTTGCGTCTGGCCGACCGCCGGCGTGATGGCAGCCTGTGGTTCTGGCGGCTCGAATCGGGCGACGCCAAGGCACGCACCCATGCGCTGTGGCTGGTCCTGGCCACGGCAGCGGACAACGGCACTCGCGTCACGCTGACGCCGTACCGCCCGCTCGATCCGGCTGTCGCCGACGCGATGTTCGACGGCAAGCGCAAGTTCCGTTTCGACGCCGCGCAATGGGCCGAACTCGCGCCCTGCGCGCAGATCGGTGCGTGGAAGGATGCGCAATTCCAGTCACAGGCGGATGCGGGCGCGTGCAGCGCCATGCTGCCGGGCCTGGGCGCGGCGGCCGCGTTGCTGCCGTTGCGCC
>DASTAL010000349.1:0-2022 GCA_035712685.1 Rudaea sp.
ATGGTCGCGCGTGGTCGCGGTGCCGAGCGTCGCCACCGCCTGCGTCACGCCGTGCTGGAACAGCGCGATCACGTCCATGTAGCCTTCGACCACGATCAGGCGCGGACTCTTGCTGTGCGCCTGGCGCACCTGCCACAGCCCGAACAGCTGCTGGCCCTTGTGGAACAATGGGGTCTCGGGCGAGTTGAGGTACTTCGCGCCCGAGTCCTCCGTTTTTTCGAGAATCCTTCCGCCGAACGCTATCACGCGTCCGCGCCGGTCCTGGATCGGGAACATCACGCGGTCGCGGAAACGGTCGTAGGGCGTGCCGCGCTCGCCGCGCGTGAGCATGCCGCTTTTTTCCAGCAAGGCGATGCGCTGCGGCGTCGTGCCGAGCGCGGATTTGACCCCATCCCAGCCGTCCGGTGCGTAGCCGAGGCCGAAGCGCTCGATCGTCGCGGCGTCGAGGCCGCGCGCGTGAAAGTAGGCGTTCGCCCTGCCGCTCTTGCCGAGTTCGCGCTGGTAGAACTTCGCGCAGGCATCGAGCACGGTGTACAAATCCGCCGAGTCCTCGCTCGGGGTGCGCTTGCCGCCGCCTTCGTAAGGCACCTTCAGGCCGACGCGCGAGGCGAGCTCCTCGACCGCGTCGGGAAATTCCATGCGGTCGTATTCCATGAGGAACTTGATCGCGCTGCCGTGCGCGCCGCAGCCGAAGCAATGGTAGAACTGCTTGTTGGGGCTGACCGTGAACGACGGCGAGCGTTCGTCGTGGAACGGACAGCGCGCGGTCCAGTCGCGCCCGGCCTTTTTCAGCGGCACGCGCTGCTCGATTACCTCGACGATGTCGACGCGGGCGAGCAGGTCGTCGATGAATTTTTCGGGGATGCGGCCGGGCACGGCAGTTTGCAGCGATCAGTCTTCTTCCGGCACCAGCCACCACAGGATCAGGTAGACCAGCGTCCCGGGAAACGCTGCGGACAGGATGCTCAGCAGCACGTAGCCGATGCGCACGTAGGTCGGATCCAGATCGAAATGCTTGGCCAGGCCGCCGCAGACGCCGGCGATCTTGCGGTCGCTGCGCGAGCGGCGCAGGGGATTCTGATTGTCCATTGCGGCATTTCCGATTGCGGCGATGCCGTTAGTTTACGCGGACGATCACGCGAGTGCCGATAGCTTCGCCTTGATCAGTTCCGACAGCTTGCCCATGTCAGTGCGGCCGGCGACCTTGGCTTTGGCCAGACCCATCACCTTGCCCATGTCCTTGGGGCCGGTCGCGCCGGATTCGGCGATCGCGGTGGCGATGGCTGCATCCACTTCCGCAGGCGTCATCTGCGCGGGCAAATAGGCCTGGATCACGGCGACTTCTGCCTTTTCCTTGTCGGCGAGATCGGTGCGATTGGCGGCTTCGAACTGGGTGATCGAATCGCGGCGCTGCTTGAGCATCTTCTCCAGCACGGCCAGCACCTGCGTGTCGTCGAGCATGATGCGCTCGTCGACTTCGCGCTGCTTGATCGCCGCATTGACCAGGCGGATCGTGCCGAGGCGTTCCTTGTCGCCGCCCTTCATGGCGGCCTTCATGTCGTCGGTGAGTTTGGCTTTCAGGCTCATGACAGGTTCCCGGGTCCATAAACACAAAAACCGGCGCCGCTTGCGCAACGCCGGTTCGTGAAATCGCTCAAGCTACAAGCTTCAGTACAAACGCTTGCGCTTGGTCACGTCGCGCGACACGCGGCGCAGATGGCGCTTCACCGCGGCGGCGGCCTTGCGCTTGCGCTCCTGCGTCGGCTTTTCATAGAACTCGCGCTTGCGCGTTTCGGCCAGAACGCCGGCCTTCTCGCAGGTGCGCTTGAAGCGGCGCAGCGCGAATTCGAAAGGCTCGTTCTCGCGAACTTTGACGTTGGGCATGGGGTCTCCGCTGTACACTAAATACCCGAACGACCGGGCGAGCCGCATATTTTACCGTGCAAAACCAGCAAATTGCAAAATCTGTCGACAAGCTGACCGGGCCGGTGCTCGGCATCGAGACTTCCTGCGACGAAACCG
>DASTAL010000350.1:0-1597 GCA_035712685.1 Rudaea sp.
CTTGCCGATGTCCACGCGCCGGATCGTGTACGGCAATCCGGCTTCTTCGAGGAACAGCGTGATCTTGTGGCCGTTGGGCGTGGGCCAGTAATAAAGGTCGATCGTGTTGCCGCTCCTCACTTGCCGATGCAGAACGTGGAAAAGATCTTGCCGAGCAGATCGTCGCTGCTGAACTGCCCGGTGATTTCGCCGAGCGCCTGCTGGGCCTGGCGCAATTCCTCGGCGGCGAGTTCACCGGTGCGGTGTTCAAGCTGTTCTTTCGCTGCGCGCAGGCGCGCGGCAACGGCTTCCAGCGCCTGCACATGGCGCGTGCGCGCGCTGAACGCGCCTTGCGCGCCCTCGCCCTGGCCGGCGAGACGCTTCAATTCTTCGCGCAGCATCGGCAGGCCGTCGCCCGTGCGCGCCGACAGCCAGATGTGGATTTCTCCATTCGCCAGCGTCTCTGCGCGCGGCATTTCGCCGGACAAGTCGATCTTGTTGCACACGACGATGCGCACGGCACCCGGCGCGCAGGCGTCGAGCAAGGCCAGATCCGATTCGACGTGCGCGGATTCCGTGACGAGGATCGCCACGTCCGCTCGAGCCAGTTCGGCGCGGGCGCGGCGCATGCCTTCGGCTTCGACCGTGTCGGCGGATTCGCGCAGGCCCGCCGTGTCGGCAAGCATCAACGCGATGCCATCCAGATTGACCGTCTCGCGCAACACGTCGCGCGTGGTGCCGGCGATGTCGGTGACGATGGCGCGTTCGCTTTGCGCCAGCGCGTTGAGCAGGCTCGACTTGCCCGCATTCGGCCGGCCGACGATGACCACGTGCAGGCCGTCGCGCAACACCACGCCACGCCGCGTCGCGGCGAGCAGATCGGCCAGCTGCGCATCCAGCCGACGCAAACCATCCGAGAGTTGCGGTGCGCTCAGGAAATCGATTTCCTCCTCGGGAAAGTCGAGTGCGGCCTCGAGCCAGGCGCGCAGATTCACCAGCGCCTCGAACAGCGCATGCACGGATCGGGAGAAATCGCCCTCGAGGCTGCGCAGGGCGGCGCGTGCGGAAGCTTCCGAACCCGCGGCGATGAGATCGGCGACCGCTTCGGCCTGGATCAGGTCGAGCTTGCCGTTGAGAAAGGCACGTTCTGAAAATTCGCCGGCGCGCGCCGGTCGCGCGCCAAGTTCGCAGGCGCGTTGCAGAATCAGGCTCAGGACGACCGGACTGCCGTGCGCCTGGAGCTCGAGCACATCTTCGCCGGTAAAGGATTTCGGCGCAGCGAAGAAGATGGACAAGCCGCGATCGAGGATCGCACGGCCCTTGTCGCGAAATGCGCCAAAGTTTACTTTGCGCGGTTGCGGGTTCCTGCCGGTCAGTCCCAGGGCAATTGCGCGCGCCTTCGGCCCGGACACGCGCACGATGCCGACGCCGCCCGCGCCGGGCGGGGTGGCGATCGCGGCAATCGTATCGGTGTCGGCCATCGGCGCATTATCGCGCCGTGCGGGCCTCCGCCCCCAGCATCCGGTGATTGATCACCCACTGCTGCAGCAATCCCAATCCGCCATTGACCGCGTAATACAGCACCAGGCCGGACGGGAACACGAAGAACAGCAGGCTG
>DASTAL010000351.1:0-3455 GCA_035712685.1 Rudaea sp.
CGCAGGCCGGCGTTGCCGATCCCACCCGCTACCGTTAAACTGCGCGCCCCTTCGCGCGCATTCCCGGGCCGTTAGCTCAGAGGTAGAGCAGCGGACTTTTAATCCGTTGGTCGATGGTTCGACTCCATCACGGCCCACCACCGCAAATCATGCGTCGCGAACACCGCCTATCCAGGTATGCGTGACACGCAAGTCCCGGTCAAGCGCAACGAGGTCCGCGGCGTAGCCCTGGGCGATCCGCCCATGCGATTCTTGCAGTCGGAGGAATGCCGCCGGGTAGGTCGAAGCCATGCGCAGTGCCTCGTCCGCGGCGACGCCCAGCAGGGCGACGGCATTGCGCACGGCGCTGGCCATGTCGAGCGCAGAGCCGGCGAGCACGCCGTCGGCGTTCGTGCATTTGCCGTCGCGGAAAGTGATGGTTTCGCCGTTGAGCGTGAATCGATCGTCGTCCGCTCCGACTGGCGGCATCGCGTCGGTGACGAGGAAGATCTTTCCGCGCGGTTTGGCGGCGAGCGCGACGCGCAGCGCCGCCGGATGCACGTGGTGGCCATCCACGATGACGCCGCACCAGCTCTCGCGGTCCTCGAGCGCGGCGCCGACCGCGCCGGGTTCGCGGCTTTGCAGCGGCGACATCGCGTTGAACAGGTGGGTGAAGCCGCGCACACCGGCATCCAGCGCGGCCCGCGCCTGCGCATAGGTCGCCGCGGTGTGGCCTGCGGAAAGGATCACCCCGCGCGCCGCCAGTCCACGCAGGACATCCGGTGCGACTTGTTCGGGCGCGATGGTCAGCAGGACTTTCCCCGCGCCGGCGGCGGCGATCAGATCGACATCCGCCGGCGTTGGCGCGCGGAACTTGTCCGCGTCGTGGATGCCCTTGCGCTGTGCCGCGAGGAACGGGCCCTCCAGGTGGATGCCGAGGATTCCGGGCACGCTGCGCGCGATCGCCTCGCGCACGGCGCCGATCGCCGCGTGCATGGTCGCGGCATCGTCGCTGATCAGGGTGGGCAGCAGTCCTGTCGTGCCGAAGCGGCGATGCGCGGCGGCGATGCGCGCGATGCCGTCGAGCGTCGGCGCATCGTTGAACAGCACGCCGCCGCCGCCGTTGACCTGGCAGTCGATGAATCCCGGCGCGAGCATGCAGCCGTCCAGGTCGACGACCTGCGCGGCACGCACGCGCGGGTCGGAGCCGACGACGACATCGGCGATGCGCGTGCCGTCGAGCAGCACGGTGGCGCCGTCGATGAAACCGGCGTCGCCAAGCACGCGTGCGTTGACCAGTGCAGTGAGCATCAAATTGTTTCCGTCACCTTGCGCAAATGCGGCGGCACGTCCGGATTCAGGTCGCGGCGCAGCGCAAGCGCGCTGGCGGCGCGATAGAAACTCTGGATCGTCAACAGCGGCGTGCAGGCCGGATGCGCGGATTCCGGCACCGGCAACGGGTCGGCATCGGCGCCGGGTGCGGCCACGAGCACGCGCGCGCCGCGCCCGCGGAACTCGCGCGCGAGCGCCAGCGTACCGTCACGCGTATCGTCGTTCTGGCTGAAGAACAGCACGGGGAAATCCTTGTCCACCAGGGCCATCGGTCCGTGCCGTACCTCGGCGGCGCTGAACGCCTCGGCATGCAGCGCGCAGGTTTCCTTGAACTTGAGCGCGGCCTCCAGCGCGGCGCCGAAGCCGAAGCCGCGTCCGATCACGAACAGATCGCGCGCATCGGCCAAGCCGTCGACCAGCGGCGTCCAGTCCAGGTCCCAGCCGTGTCGCAAAGCCTCCGGCACGGCGAACAGCGCGTCGAGCAGGACGGCATCGTCACGCCAGCGCGCGGCCAGATGCAGTATCGCGGCAAGCGAGCAGATGTAGCTTTTCGTGGCCGCGACGCTGATTTCCGCGCCTGCGTGCAGTGGAATCACGGTCTCGGCGGCATCGGCCAGCGGTGAGTCGGCGTGATTGACCAGGGCCACGACGCGCGCGCCGGCCGCGCGCGCGGACTGCGCGTGACGCACGAGATCCGGACTCTTGCCGGATTGCGAGATGGCCAGGTACAGCGCGCCGTCCAGGTTCTGGTGGGCGGCATAGACCGAGGTGACCGACGGCGATGCCGAGGCCGTGAACAGGCCGACCTGGGTCTCGAAGACGTATTTGGCGAACGTCGCGGCGTGATCGGAACTGCCACGCGCGCAGGTGACGATGAAGCGCGGCGGTCGCGCACGCAGGGATTGCGCGAGATTCGCGACGACGGCGTCGTTGGCGGCGAGCTGGCGCGCGACGGCGGCGTGCGATTCGTGCGCCTCGCCGGCCATGCGCGTGGTCGTGCTGGCATTCATGCAGCAGCCTCGGCATGCAGTTCGGCGACGAAATCGTAGGCGTCGCCACGATAGATGGACGAAGTGAATTCGACGACGCGACCATCGGCGAGGAAGGCGCGGCGCTCGATCGCGAGCGCGGGACTGCCCGGCGGCAAATCCAGCAACCCGGCCTGCGCCGCATCAAGGGCGACGGCGCGCAACCGCTGCAAGGCGCGCACCGGGCGGCAGCCGAATTTTTCCAGCGTGTCGTAAAGCGATTGCCTGACCTGTTTCGGGTCGTGCAGCACGGCTTGCGGCACCGAGGTGTCCTCGAGCGCGAGCGGCGTGTGGCCGGCGAAGCGCAGGCGGCGCAGGCGCGCCACGCGCGCGCCCGGCGAAAGGTGCAGCGCGAGCGCCTCGGCCGGTGTCGCCGTGCCGACCTGGCGCTCGAGGAAGCGCACGCGCGGCTTGAGGCCGCGTGCACGCAGGTCGTCGGTGAATCCGGTCAGGCGCGAAAAGGATTTGACGATGCGTTCGGCGACGAAGGTGCCGGCGCCGTGGCGCTGGACCAGCACGCCGTCGTCGACCAGACCGGCGATGGCCTTGCGCACGGTCACTCGCGACAGCGCCAGCCGCTGCGCCAGTTCGCGCTCGCCCGGCAGCATCTGGCCCGGCTGCAGGTCGCCGCTCTCGAGCGTCGCAAGCATGGCCTGGCGCAGGCGCACGTAGTTCAGCGCCCGCGCTCCGTCTTGCCGGCCGAGTCGGCGGTATTGGGAAATCAGGTCGGTGGCCATGCGCAAAGAATACCACTCAAATACCAGATGAAACAATATCGGATGAATTATCCTACATTTGCATCAAATGGTATGTAAGTGGTATTTTATTTTGCATCGTTGTTCCGATGAGGTGATGCATGGGCGCGAGTCCGCCGGTGGAAGACTTTGATCTGGCGATTTTCGGCGGCACTGGCGACCTGGCCCTGCGCAAACTGCTGCCGGCATTGCTGCGCCGGTTCGCCGATGGTCAGATCAGCGCGGCCAGCCGCATCATCGCGGTGGCGCGCGATGCGATGAGCGATGGCGAATACCGCGAACGCGTGCGCCCGGCGCTCGCCGTCGCGGCCGGCGAGGATGCCGCGATGCTGGAACGCTTCATTGCGCTGCTCGGCTACCA
>DASTAL010000352.1:0-2311 GCA_035712685.1 Rudaea sp.
CAAGCTTGCGCGCCGAGTAGCTGCCGAGCACGTAGCGCTGCAGCACACCCCCGCGAATCAGATCGCTGTCGGCGGTGGCGACGCCTTCGCTGTCGAAATTGCCGGAGCCATGCCCACGCGGGATATGCGGGCGCTCTATGATATCGACGAAGTCCGGAAACAGCTTCTTGCCAGCATGATCGAGCAGGAAGCTCGCCTTGCGATAGAGCGCGCCGCCGCTGACCGCCGATACCAGATGCCCGATCAGGCCGCGCGCGACTTCTGGTGCGAACAGCACGGGACACTGGCGCGTGTCGAGCTTGCGTGCGTCGCGACGCGCGAGCGTGCGCTGCGCGGCCTTGGCGCCGATCGTCGCGAGTGCGGGAAAGTCCTGCGCAGCGCGCACGGTTTCGTACCAGTAGTCGCGCTGCATGCCGTTGCCGTCCTGCGCGATCAGCGAGCACGACAGCGAATGCCGCGTGCCGCGTTCCTTGCCGACGAAACCCTGCGAGGTGGCATAGACGCCGAGCGATTCGCCGGATTGCACGGAAGCGCCTTCCGAATTGGCAATTCCGTCGAGCGCTCGGCCCGCCGCCTCGATTTCGATGCCGATGGCGATTGCCGCCTGCGCATCCAGGTTCCACGGATGCCACAGATCCAGATCCGGGAACGCGCGCGCCAGCCGTGCCGGATCGGCGAGCCCCGCAAACGGGTCTTCTTCGGTGAACTTCGCGATCGCGCAGGCCTGTTCGATGGTCTTGGCGATGGAATCCGGCGCGAGGTCCGCCGTGCTCGCCGAACCCTTGCGCCGGCCGAAATACACGGTCACCCCGAAGGCCCGGTCGCGGTTGTGCTCGATGGTTTCGACCTCACCCAGGCGCACGTTCACCGAGAGGCCGGTGTCGATGCTGGCGCCGACTTCGACGTCGCTCGCCCCGGCGGCGCGGCAGCGGCGCACGACGTCCTGCGCAAGGTCGGCAAGGCGATCGAGTTGGGCGAGGGAGTCGTCCGATTGTGCGATGATGGCGTTCATGATTTCCACTTTGCGTAACTGACGAATGATGCACGATCACGACGACGATTCCCACGTCTACGTCCCGCGCGACGAACGGCCCAGCCGCAGCCAGCGCCGCCGCGAGGCGCTGGACGTGCTCAAGCTGGCGCAGCAACTCTCCGCACTGTCCGATGCCCAACTCGCCCGCGTTCCGCTCGACGACGACCTGCGCGCCGAAGTCGCGCGGACGCGATCCGTGCATCAACAAATCGCGCGCAAGCGCGCCGAACAATTCCTCGCCAAGCAGCTGCGCAAACTCAACGATGCCGAACTCGAACCGATGCGCGCCGTGCTTGAACACGACCGCGAACATGCGCGCCGCGAGGCCGCTGCCCTGCACCGCGTCGAAATCTGGCGCGAGCGCCTGATTACCGATGGCGACGCCCCGCTGGACGAACTCATGCAACAATTTCCAGCGGCGGATCGCCAGCAGCTACGCCAGCTGGCGCGCAAGGCGCGGGCCGAGCGCGACGCACAAAAACCGCTGCACGCCTTCCACGAACTGTTTCGCGCCCTGCGCGAGTTGCTCGGTTAGGCAGCGGTACCGCCAACGGTCATGCCATCGATCCGCAGCGTCGGCTGACCGACGCCCACCGGCACGCTCTGCCCTTCCTTGCCGCATACGCCGACGCCTTCGTCGAGCTTGAGATCATTGCCAACCATGGACACGCGCGTGAGCACCTCCGGACCCGAACCGATCAAGGTCGCGCCTTTCACCGGCCGCGTGACCTTGCCCTCCTCGATCAGGTAGGCCTCGCTCGCCGAGAACACGAACTTGCCGTTGGTGATGTCGACCTGGCCGCCGCCGAAGTTCACCGCGTATAGCCCGCGTTGGACCGAAGCGATGATTTCGCCAGGGTCGCTCTGGCCCGGCCGCATGTAGGTGTTGGTCATGCGCGGCATCGGCAGGTGCGCGAACGATTCGCGGCGACCGTTGCCGGTGGAGCGCATGCCCATCAGACGCGCGTTGAGCTTGTCCTGCATGTAGCCCTTGAGCACGCCGTCCTCGACCAGCACGGTGCACTCGCCCGGCACGCCTACGTCGTCGATGGACAACGAACCGCGCCGGTTCGGCAGCGTGCCGTCGTCGACCACTGTGCACAGGCCGGACGCGATTTTATCGCCCATGCGTCCGGCGAAGGCCGAGGTTCCCTTGCGGTTGAAATCGCCCTCGAAACCGTGGCCGATGGCCTCGTGCAGCAGCACGCCGGGCCAGCCGGGCCCGAGCACCACGGTCATCGTGCCGGCGGGCGCCGGCACCGAATCCAGGTTCACCAG
>DASTAL010000353.1:0-7043 GCA_035712685.1 Rudaea sp.
CGATGCGGTGGCATCGAGCCAGGCGATGCGCGGCCGTGGCGTCATCAGGCTGTCCACCGTGCGGTCGCCCAGGCGCAGCACGCGGTTGACCATGTTGCGCTCGTCGGAATCGATCACGCCCTGGTCCGCGCTTTCGGCTACGAGCAAGCGGATTTCCTCTTCGCTGACCCGTTCCTCGCTGGCCCGATCCAGGCGCAGCAGGCGCATTACCATACGCGTGATTCCGATCAGGGCGAACGCAAACGGCATGGCGATGGCGCTGGCGAAGCGCATCGGAATGGCCGTGGCGATGGCGAAGCGTTCCGGGCTGATCAATGCCAGGCGCTTCGGCAGGATTTCGCCGAGCCAGATGTTGATGAACGTGATGACGGTGACGCTGATCGTGACGCCGATCGCGTGGGCATAGGGCGTCAGCCATCCGAAGCGCAGCGCATCGAGCGTGCGCGCGAATTCCTCGCCGAGCCGGTCGCCCAGCGCGGCACCGGTGCCGATCGCGATCAGCGTGATGTACACCTGCACGGTGGACAGGAAGCGCTCCGGCGCCTGCAGCATAGCCAGTGCGATCTGTGCGCGCCTGCTGTCGCGGGCGAGTTGCTTCAGGCGCAGCTTGCGCGAGGTCATCAGCGCCATTTCGCCCAGCGTGAAAAAGCCGTTGAGCAGAGACAGCAGTACGACGAGGGCGATTCCGAGGGTCATCCGGCGGCGGGCGTAGTCATGCGGTCGGAGTCTAGCAGAGCACGCCGCAGCGCCGATCCGGCAAATGCCGTCACAAAACGGTAAACTGCGCCCGCGCCGCCGACCGTGGCCCGCGCATTCAATCCGGACGAGGCGAGCGCATGTTCTCCCTGCAAACGATTTTCGGCAAAGGCGACAAGTTCTATGGCCTGCTCGAAGCGAGCGCGGACGCCGCGCGGCAGAGTACGCGCGCGCTGATCACGATGCTGAACGGGAAGTCGCCGAATCCCTCGCTGGACGAATTCAAGGTCGCGCGGCGCCGGGAAAAGGAAATCATGGCGCAGATCAGCCATGCCCTGGTCAATACTTTCGTCACCGCGATCGAGCGTGAGGACATCGAGGCGCTGTCCGGCGCGCTGTACAAGATTCCGAAGACGGTGGAAAAATTCGCCGAACGCTATGCCCTGTTCGCCGAACAATTGGTGGACGTGGACTACGCATCGCGCGCAGCGATGCTCGAGAAAGGCGCCGAGATCATCGTCGAGATGGTTCGCCAGTTGCGCCGCGGCATGAAGCTCGAGGAAATGAAGGCGCTCAACGACCGCATGCAGGCGATCGAGAGCGAGGCCGACCGCCTGATCCTTGACCTGTACAAGGACATGTTCTCCGAAACCAGCGATCCGGTACGCCTGCTCTTGCGCAAGGACTTGTTCGAACTGCTGGAGAAGGCCATCGACCGCTGCCGCGATGCCGGCAATGTGATTTACGCGATCGTGCTGAAGAATTCCTGAGGGCTCGCCGTGACCCTCACCCTGGTACTCGTCGTCCTCGCGGTCGCCCTGATCTTCGAGTACATCAACGGCTTCCACGACACCGCCAATTCCATCGCCACCGTGGTGGCGACCAAGGTGCTCAGTCCCGGCCAGGCGGTGCTGCTGGCGGCATTCACCAACCTGCTCGGTGCGATGTGGGGAACTGCGGTGGCCCAGACCATCGCCTCCGGCCTGATCGACACCGGCGTAGTGGCGATGACGCCGGAAATCCTCATCTGCGCGCTGCTCGGCGCGACGATCTGGGACCTGATCACGTGGTGGGTGGGGTTGCCGTCGAGTTCTTCGCACGCGCTGGTCGGCGGTTTGTGCGGCGCGGCGCTGGCGGCGGCCGAAGGCAACTGGCAGGCGATCGTCTGGTCGGTTCCGGCCGACCATTGGTGGCATGCCAAGGGCGTGCTGAACAAGGTCATCCTGCCGATGATCGCCTCACCGCTGGCCGGATTCGTCATCGGATTCCTGGTGATGGGCCTGCTGTTCGCACTGCTGTCGTTCTTCAACGGACTTGGCGGCGCGGCCACGCGCGCGACGCGGCCGCGCACGGTCAATGCCGTATTCGGCAAATTGCAGATACTTTCGTCGGGTTTCATGGGCCTGTCGCACGGCATGAACGACGCGCAGAAAACCATGGGTATCATCGCGCTGGCGCTGGCCGGCGCCACCGCGGCCGGATCGCTCGATCACCTGCCGGCGTGGCTGCATTTCCTGCGCGTGCCCAGCGATGCGCAGGGGCGGTTCGGTATCGCACTGTGGATCAAGATCGTCTGTGCGCTGACCATGGCGGCGGGCACCATGATCGGCGGCTGGCGCATCATCCGCACGCTCGGCCACAAGATGGTCAAGTTGCATCCGGTCAACGGCGTGGCCGCCGACATCACCGCCTCGGGCGTGATCATCACCGCTTCGGTGCTCGGGTTGCCGGTTTCCACCACGCACAACGTGTCGTCAGCGATCATGGGCGTCGGCGCGGCCAAGCGCCTGAACGCGATCCGCTGGACCGTGGTCGAGCGCATGGTCTGGGCGTGGCTGCTCACCTTGCCGGTGGCGGGCGGGCTGGCCTACGTGCTGGTGCGCGGACTGCAGATGCTCGGCTGGCTTCAGCCGTAGTGCGGTTCGCTCAGAGCGCGTCACCGCCGGCTGACATGGCCTTTTCCAGTCGATCACCGAGCGGGCCGATTTCGTCGATCAGGCGTACGAGTTCCTTCTCGTTCAACAATTCGTAGGGGCGGTTCTCGCACAGGTGCAAATACGGCGTGCCGTCGAGGTCGCTGATGGCGAGATAACCCACGCGCTGTTCCCAGTTGAAGCGCAGGCAGCGCTTCGCGTCCATGCCGGCGGTCGCGCCGATCGGCGTGGACAGGCGCAGGAACTTGCGGCCGTCCTCGCCCTCGATCTCGGCCAGGTACAGCCCCTGGTGGCGCTTGCCGTCGCCGATGGCCAGGTCGAAACTGATCAGGTACGGATCGTTGATGCGCAACGCATGCTTGGCCTGGATGCTGGCGCGGATTTCCTCGAACGAGTGCATTGTCGTGTCCTTTTGAACTTGCCGCGTATGCTAACGTGTCGCGGCAATGAAGTCAGGCACGGCAGCCATTCCGCCCGAACATGCGGCCATCCTGCGCGTGATCCGCTCGATTCCGCGCGGTCGCGTGACCAGCTACGGCGAAATCGCGGCACGTGCCGGACTGCCGCGGCGCGCACGCCTGGTCGGACGCATCCTTGGCGACTATTCGGCGCTGGATCTGCCCTGGCAGCGCGTGCTGCGCTCCGACGGGCGCATCGCGTTTCCGATCGGCAGCCGCGGTTATCGCGAACAACGGGCCTTGCTGGTCGATGAAGGCGTGATCGTGCGCAACGGCCGCGTCGATCTTGTGCGTTTCGGCTGGCAGCGTAATCTGGACGCCGAACTGTGGGCGCCAAAATGACCAAGGACTCTTTCTGACATGCCGAATTTGCCCCCCGTCACCCGCGCCCTGCTGGTCGCCAACATCGCGATTTTCCTCTTGCAGATGGCCGGTGCCGACGCCACCATCGTGGCGCACTTCGCGCTGTGGCCGCTCGGCCCGCAGCAGCTTGCGCGCATGGCCGACGGCAGCGTCATCGCGCTCGGCTTCCAGCCATGGCAACTCGTCACCTACAGTTTCCTGCACGGCGGCGTGCCGCACATCGCCTTCAACATGCTGGCCCTGTGGATGTTCGGTGGGCCGGTCGAGAACGCGCTCGGTGCGCGCCGGTATGCATTTTACTATTTCGCCTGCGTGCTCGGCGCCGCTTTCGCGCAACTGGCAACGATCGCATTGTTTTCGCCGCAGGATTTCTATCCGACGCTTGGTGCTTCAGGTGGCGTGTTTGGATTGCTGCTCGCCTTTGCGGTGTTGTATCCGCAGGCGAAGGTCTTCTTTTTCCTCATTCCGATACCCATCCCCGCACGCATTGCCGTGGTCGGCTACATGATCCTCGAGCTCTATCTCGGCGTCACCGGCACGCAGGCGGGCGTCGCGCACTTCGCGCACCTGGGCGGTGCCGTCGTGGGCTTCGGCTTGATCCAGTATTGGCGGGGCAGGGCACGCAGGCGTTGATGTCGCACCAATGAAAACGCCGCGGAATCCGCGGCGTTTTCGCTTTGTCCTGAAGGACGCGGTTACCAGATCTTCACTTGCTTGTCGCCGCCGCGCACCATCGCGTCGCCGGCCTTGCACGAGAACGCCTGGGCGAACGCGGGCATGTTGGACGGCGCGCCGATGGCGCGGAACTGCGTTGGCGAGTGCGGATCGGCATTGAGCAGCACGAGCTGGCGCTGCTCGCGCGTGGAACCGCGCCACACCCGCGCCCAGTTCAGGAAGAAGCGCTGGTCCTGGGTGTAGCCGTCGATTTTCTCCGCGGCTTCCTTCGGGTTCTTCGCCAGCGCCATCTGCAGCGCGTCATAGGCCGCATTCAGGCCGCCGAGGTCGCCGATGTTCTCGCCCAGGGTCAGGCGGCCGTTGACGTGCTTGTCCGGATGGTTCGCCAGCGGCGTGTAGGCGTCGAACTGGTCGACCAGTTTTTGCGTGCGTGCGTCGAACTTGGCGCGGTCTTCCTTCGTCCACCAGTTGACATTGTTGCCGTCGCCGTCGAACTGGCTGCCCTGGTCGTCGAAGCCGTGGCTGGCCTCATGGCCGATCACGGCGCCGATGCCGCCGTAGTTGATCGCATCGTCGCCGTCGGCATAGAAGAACGGCGGTTGCAGGATCGCCGCCGGGAAGTTGATCGTGTTGTCGGTCGGGTTGTAATAGGCATTCACCGTCTGCGGCGTCATGAACCATTCCATGCGGTCGGTCGGCTTGCCGATCTTGGCGATGTCGTAGTCGTAGTTGAACTTGCGCGCCGCCTGCAGGTTGCCGAAGTAATCGTCCGCCTTGACGGTCAGGCCGTCCCACGAGCGCCATTTGTCCGGGTAGCCGATCTTGGGCAGGAAGGTGTTCCACTTGGCGATGGCCTTGGCCTTGGTCGCGTCGCTCATCCAGTCCAGGTGCTCGATGCGGTTCTTCAGCGCATTGCGCACGTTGTCGACGAGTTCGGCGGCACGCGCCTTGGCCTCGGGCGGGAAGTACTTGGCCACGTAGAGTTGGCCCAGACCCTGGCCCATCGAGCGGTTGACCGCCGCCAGCACGCGCTTCCAGCGCACCTGCTGTTCGGGCTGGCCGCCGAGCGTCTTGCCGTTGAAGGCGAAGCTCTCGTCCTGGAACGGCTTGGACAGGTACGGCGCCGCGCCGGCGATGGTGTGCGCGGACAGGTAATCGCGCCACTGGGCGGCCGGCACGCCGGTCAGCATCTTGTCGAATTCGGCGAAGAACTTCGGTTGCGACAACGAAAAGCCCTTGTCGACGGCGATACCCTGCGACTTGAAGAACGCGTTCCATTCGAAGTGCGGGGTGACCTTGTCGGCGTCGGCGACGCTGACGAAGTGGTACTGGTTTTCCGGCTTGCGCATCTCCACGCGCGGAATCGAATGCTGCGCCAGGCGCGTCTCGAAGGCGAGCACGTTGGCCGCCTTCTTGGCCGCGTCAGCGGCCGGCACGCCGGTCAGCTCGAAGAGCTTGGCGACGTGCTTCACGTAGGCGTCGCGGATGTCCTTGTATTCGGGCTTGGTGTAGTAGTCCGTGGTCGGCAGGCTGAGGCCGCCCTGGTCGGCATTGGCGATCTGCATCTTGGCGTTCTTGAAGTCCGCGCCGGCGCCGAAGCGGAACACCTGCTCATCGCCCTTGGCGAAGGACTGCTGCAACCAGGCGACGATGTCCTTGGGCGTCTTCAATGCCGCGATCGAGGCCAGTTCCGGCTTGATCGGATCGAATCCAGCCTTGTCGATGGCGGTCTCGTCCATGCCCGAGGCGTAAAGCCAGCCGATCTTCTGGGCGATCGAGCCGGGCTGGGCGATGGCGGCGTTTTTTGCCGCGTCCTGCACCAGTTGATGCTGCGCTTCCAGGCTCTTGTCGCGCAACACGTAGAACGAACCCCAACTGGTTTCGTCGGCCGGGATAGGATTGGCCGCCACCCATTTGGCGTTCACGAAGCCGTTGAAATCCTGGCACGGGCCGAGGGATGGATTCAACTCGCTCGCGTCGAAAACGGCGGCGCCCGAAGCCAGGCCGGCGAGGCCGATGCCGATGGCCAGTACGAGCGGTTTGATGTAGCGCTGAGTCATGGGGTTCTCCTGAAATTCCCGGTTACCAGATTTTCACTTGGCTGTCGCCGCTACGTACCATCGCGTCACCGGCCTTGCACGAGAAAGCCTGCGCGAATTGCGGCATGTTCGTCGGCGCCGCGAATGCGCGCACGGAAGCCGGCGAATGCGGATCGATGTTGAGCAGCAGTTCGGCGGTCTTTTCGCGCGAGGCGCCGTGCCACACCGTCGCCCAGTTCATGAAGAAGCGCTGATCCTGGGTAAATCCGTCGATCTTTTCGGCAGCTTCCTTCGGATTGGCCTTGAGCGCGGTCTGCAGGGCGTCGTAGGCGATGTTGATGCCGCCGAGGTCGGCGATGTTCTCGCCGAGCGTGAGCTTGCCGTTGATGTGCAGGTCGGGTTTTTCCTTGATCGGCGCGTAGGCATCGAACTGCTTGACCAGCTTGCCGGTGCGCGCCTCGAACTGCTTCTTGTCCGCGGCGGTCCACCAGTTGGAACGGTTGCCCTTGCCGTCGAACTGGCTGCCCTGGTCGTCGAAGCCGTGGCTGGCCTCGTGGCCGATCACCGCGCCGATGCCACCGTAGTTGAGCGCATCGTCGCCGTCGGCATAGAAAAACGGCGGTTGCAGGATGGCGGCGGGAAAATTGATCGTGTTGGTGCTCGGATCGTAGTAGGCGTTCACGGTCTGCGGCGTCATGCCCCATTCCTTGCGGTCGGTGGCCTTGCCGATCTTGCCGACGTCGTAGTGGTAGTTGTACTTGCCCGCCGCTTCGAGGTCGGCGAACCAGTTGCCGGATTCGATCGTCAGGCCGGACCAGTCGCGCCATTCGCCCTGATCCGGATAACCGATCTTGGGCAGGAAGTCGTTCCACTTCTCG
>DASTAL010000354.1:0-3566 GCA_035712685.1 Rudaea sp.
CAGGTATTTTGGAGGGTTGGTTATCGCCACTGAAAAGTCTAACCGCAAGAACACGGAAATTCGTGTTCCGCGGGTGCGTGTCATCGGCGCCGACGGCGAGCAGGTCGGCGTACTCGAACGCGATGCAGCGCTGAGCATGGCGCAGGATGCCGGCCTCGACCTGGTGGAAATCCAGCCGACTGCCGATCCGCCGGTCTGTCGCATCATGGACTTCGGCAAGTTCAAGTTCGAGATGCAGAAGAAGGCGCATGCGGCCAAGCGCAAGACCAAGCAGGTCGAGATCAAGGAACTGAAGTTCCGGCCCTCGACTGAAGACGGCGACTACAACGTGAAGCTGCGCAACCTGCGCCGCTTCCTCGAAGAGGGCGACAAGGTCAAGATCGTGGTGCGCTTCAAGGGGCGCGAAATGGCGCATACGGAACTGGGCGAGCAGATGGTCAAGCGCATCCAGGCCGACATCAGGGAAGAGTCGGTGATCGAAAGTTTTCCGCGATTCGAGGGCCGCCAGATGGTGATGATGGTCGCGCCAAAGAAGAAGTAGGCTTTTGTGTAAAGTGCGGTCAGGATGACCGCTTTGTGATTTTCGCGATCAGGGACGAGCGCAAAAGTAACGGGAACCCGCTCCGTGGAATTTGCGGAGCTTAAACAAGCAGGATCGAGCAGGATGGAAAGCTTTCGCCCTCGTGCGGAGCGCTTGATTCGGTACTAAAACACGACAAAGGAGTTGGGCCATGCCCAAGATCAAGACCAATCGGGCCGCTGCCAAGCGGTTCCGCAAGACGGCGTCCGGCAAGTTCAAGGCCGGCCACGCCTTCAAGAGCCACATCCTCACCAAGAAGGCGACCAAGCGCAAGCGCAAGCTGCGCGGAACGAACATCGTGCGGAAGGAAGACTCCGGCCGCATCGCCCGCATGTTGCCGTACGCATAAAGGAGACGAACCATGGCACGAGTAAAACGTGGTGTCGTCGCACGCCGTCGGCACAAGAAAATCATCAGCCGCGCGAAGGGCTACTACAACGCCCGCCGCAAGGTCTTCCGCGTCGCCAAGCAGGCGGTCATCAAGGCGGGTCAATACGCCTACATTGGCCGCAAGCAGAAGAAGCGCCAGTTCCGCGCCCTGTGGATCGTGCGCATCAACGCCGGCGCGCGCCAGTTCGGTCTGTCCTACAGCCGCCTGATGAACGGCCTGAAGAAGGCTGGCATCACGGTCGACCGCAAGGTGCTGGCCGATATCGCCGTGCACGACATCAAGGCGTTCGGCGCGCTGGCGGAAAAAGCGAAAGCCGGTCTCGCGGCGTAATCGAAGCAGAACAGCGCATCGTCCGCGGATGATGCATGATTGCGTGGGGAGCAGGCTTTGCTTGCTCCCCACGTGCGTTTTTGGGCCAGGATTATTGGAACAGGATCTTCCGTGACCGAATTCAGCCAACAAGTCGACCAGGCGGCAGGTGAAGTCGCGGCAGCGGGTACGCTCGATGCGCTCGAATCGCTGCGCGTCGCACTGCTCGGCAAGAGCGGCCTCATCACGGAGCAACTCAAGGCGCTGGGCAAGCTTACGCCGGACGAGCGCAAGGCGCAGGGCGCTTTGGTCAATCTGGCGAAGGAACGCTTGCAGGACGCCATCGCGCAACGCAAGTCGACGCTGGAAAACGCCGCCTTCGACGCGCGCCTTGCCGACGAGAAAATCGACATCACCTTGCCGGGTCGCAACACGGATCTCGGCAGCATCCACCCGGTCACTCGCACGCTCGAGCGCATCATCGACATCTTCTCTCGCCTGGGATACGCGCAAGCGGATGGCCCCGAGATCGAGGACGATTACCACAATTTCGAGGCACTGAATTTCCCCGCGCACCATCCGGCGCGCGCGATGCACGACACGTTCTATTTCCCCGACGGCAAACTCCTGCGCACGCACACTTCGCCGGTGCAGATCCGCGCCATGCGCAAGACGAAGCCGCCGCTGCGCATCATCGCACCGGGCAAGGTCTATCGCAGCGATTCGGACCAGACCCACAGTCCGATGTTCCACCAGGTCGAGGGCCTGCTGGTCGACGAGACCTCGAGCTTTGCGGATCTCAAGGGCACGCTCGCCGAATTCGTGCGCGCGTTCTTCGAGCGCGATTTCGAGATGCGTTTCCGACCGAGCTATTTCCCGTTCACCGAGCCGTCGGCCGAAGTCGACATCCGCTGGGACAGGGAGGACGGCAGCGAACGCTGGCTCGAAGTCCTGGGCTGCGGCATGGTGCATCCGGCCGTGCTGCGCGAATGCGGCATCGATGCGGAAAAGTATACCGGCTTCGCCTTCGGCCTCGGCGTGGAGCGCTTCGCCATGCTGCGCTACGGCGTGACCGACCTGCGCGCGTTCTTCGAGAACGACGTGCGTTTCCTGCGGCAGTTTGGTTGAGGGCGGGGCATGAAGTTCAGCGAAAATTGGCTGAGAAGCCTCGTCAATCCGCCCGCCGACCGCGATGAACTCTGCCGGCGCCTGACCATGGCCGGCCTTGAAGTCGAGGCGGTCGATGTGCTCGGCGCAGGTTTGGACGGCGTCGTCGTCGGCGAGATCGTCGAATGCGCGCCCCATCCGAACGCGGACAAGCTGCGCGTTTGCCAGGTGTCCATCGGCAAGGCTGCGCACCTGCAGATCGTCTGCGGCGCGCCGAATGCACGTGTCGGTCTCAAGGCGCCGCTGGCGACGATCGGCGCGAAACTGCCGAACGGTGTCGAAATCAAGAAGGCGGCACTGCGTGGAATCGAGTCGAACGGCATGCTGTGCTCGGCCAAGGAGCTGGCGCTCGATGCCGACGCCTCGGGTCTGCTCGAATTGTCGGCCGACGCGCCGACCGGCATTGCCCTGGCCGAATACCTGGCGCTGCCCGACGCGCGCATCGAACTGAAACTCACGCCGAACCGGCCCGATTGCCTGGGCCTGCGCGGCCTCGCGCACGACGTCGCCGCGTTGTTCGACGTGGGCGTGAACGAACCGGCGACGACGCCGGTCGCCGCAGCATCCGAAACGAAGCGCGAAGTCAAGTTGGATGCCGGCGCGGACTGTCCTCGCTATGTGGGTCGCGTCATCGAAGGCGTGAATGCCGCCGCGAAATCGCCGCCGTGGATGGCCGAGCGCCTGCGCCGCAGCGGCATCCGTCCGATCAGCGCGATTGTCGATGTCACCCAGTACGTGATGCTGGAACTAGGCCAGCCCATGCATGCCTACGACATGGCCAGGCTTGACGGTGCGGTTCATGTGCGTCATGCGCGCGCCGGCGAAAAGGTGAAGTTGCTCGACGGCAACGAGCACGCGCTAACGCCGGAATTCCTCGTCATTGCCGATGCCAAGAACACGCTCGGCCTTGCCGGTGTCATGGGTGGATTCGATTCGCGCGTCGTCGATGTCACGCGCGACATCTTCCTCGAAGCCGCACACTTCGCGCCGGCCGCGATCATGGGCCGCGCGCGCAAACTCGGCTTGCACACCGACGCCTCGCACCGTTTCGAACGTGGCGTCGATCCGCAGTTGCCGTGTCTGGCGATGGAACGCGCCACGCGACTCATCCTGGATATC
>DASTAL010000355.1:0-1775 GCA_035712685.1 Rudaea sp.
GCCAAGCGCGTCGTTGCGGTGGACGGCGTCTCGTTCCGTGCGCGCGACGGCGAGATCACCGGACTGCTCGGCCCGAACGGCGCCGGCAAGACGACGACGTTGCGCTGTCTATATACCCTGATGCAGCCGGATTCCGGCCAGGTGCTGGTCGATGGCATCGATGCCTCCGTCGATCCGGTTGCGGTGCGCAGGCGCCTGGGCGTGCTGCCGGATGCCAGAGGTTTGTACAAGCGGCTGACCGCACGCGAAAACATCGATTATTTCGCGCGCCTGCACGGCATCGAAACGCAGACCCTGCACGCGCGCCGTGAGACGCTCGCCGATGCGCTGGAGATGCGCGACATCCTTGACCGCCGCACCGAAGGTTTTTCGCAGGGCCAGCGCGTCAAGACCGCGATCGCGCGCGCGCTCGTGCACGATCCGAAGAATGTCATCCTCGACGAGCCGACCAATGGCCTGGACGTGATGTCCACGCGCGCCATGCGCGGGTTCCTCAAGTCGATGAAAGCCGAAGGCCGCTGCGTGCTGTTCTCCAGCCACATCATGCAGGAGGTCGCCGCATTGTGCGATCGCATCGTGGTGATCGCGCGCGGCCGTGTCGTCGCCGACGAGTCGCCGGATGCGTTGCGTGCGCAAACCGGCGAAGCGAACCTCGAAGACGCTTTCGTCAAACTGATCGGCACCGATGAGGGACTCGCCGCATGAATTCCGCTATTACCGTATTCCTCAAGGAAGTGCGCGAGAACCTGCGCGATCGCCGCACCGTGATCAACACCTTGTTCACCGGCCCGCTGATCGCGCCATTGTTGTTCGTCCTGATGATCAACGTCATGGTCACGCGCGAGCTGAACAAGGCCGAGGCGCCGCTGCCCCTGCCCGTGGCCGGTGCGCAGTACGCGCCCAACCTGATCGCCGCACTCAAGCAATACAATGTCGAGGTCAAGGATGCGCCGGCCGACCCCGAACGCGCGGTGCGCGAACAGGATGCCGACGTGGTGCTGCGCATCGATGCCGATTTCGCCAAGGCCTGGGACAAGGGCGAGCCGGCGCAGGTGGAAATGATCTTCGATTCCTCGCGCCAGGACGCGCGCGGGCCGACCGAGCGCCTGCGCAAGCTGCTGGATGCCTATGGCCAGCGCACCGGCGTGTTGCGCCTGCTCGCACGCGGGCTGTCGCCAACCATTCTCAAGCCGCTCGCGCTGGCCGACCGCGATCAGTCCACCCCGCAGAGCCGCTCCGGCCTGATGTTCGGATTCCTGCCGTACTTCTTCATCATCGGCGTTCTCATTGGCGGCATGGCGCTGGCCATCGACACCACCGCCGGCGAACGCGAGCGCCAGTCGCTCGAACCCCTGCTCGCCAACCCGGTGCCACGCTGGCAGATCCTCGCCGGCAAGCTCAGCGCGACCACGGCGTTCGCGATCACCACGGTGGCACTGTCGATCCTCGCGTTCGCCGTGGTCGGGCAATTCCTGCCGCTGCAGAAGATCGGCATGACCCTGACGCTCGGCGCACGCTTTGTCGCGCTCACGCTGTTCGTGATGTTGCCCCTGGCCGCCATGCTGGCGGCGCTGCAAACGCTGGTTGCCGCTTTCGCCAAGAGCTACCGCGAGGCGCAGACCTACCTGGGATTGCTGAACCTCGTGCCCATCATCCCCACACTGTTGCTGACGATCCTGCCGATCAAGACGCAGACGTGGATGTACGCGGTGCCGCTGCTGGGCCAGCAGGTCACGATCCTGCGCCTGATGCGCGGCGATCCGGTCGCGGATTCG
>DASTAL010000356.1:0-3187 GCA_035712685.1 Rudaea sp.
GCGGGCCGTCCCAGAGCGCGGGGACGATTTCGGGCCGGGGCAAATCGAACTCCGGATCCGACGCCTGCCGCTGCGCTTCTTCTTCCTCGATTTCCCAGCTGTAGCGCTTGCGCGGCGGTTGCGGATCGCGCCGGTGCCAGACGAACGCGGCGATCAGGCCGGCAAGCGCGCCGAACAGGTGGTATTCGAACGACACCTGCGGATCGCGCGGCAACACGGTCATGACCATGCCGCCGTACAGGAAGAACACGGCCAGGGAAATGGCGATGGCTAGGCGGTCGCGGCGCAGCAGGCCCATGAAGAACAGGAAGAACATGAGGCCGTGCGCGATACCGCTGATGCCGACGTGGATCGACGACCGCGCCCACAGCCACACGCCGATGCCGGAGACGATCCAGATGAACGGCAATGCAAGGCGCGTCGCGCGCGGATAGGCGTACAGCGCGAGCGCGGCGAGCAGGCCCAGCGGCAACGTGTTCGACATCAGGTGCGCGAACGAGGCATGCACGAACGGCGCGGTGAGGATGCCGACCAGGCCGTGCGCATCGCGCGGGCGGATGCCCAGGTCGTCCATGTCCCAGCCGAGCAGCCAGGCCCCGAGCCAGGCCAGCCAGATGCCGGCGACGAGCCCCGCGGCGCCGACGACGGCCCAGAACACGCGCTCCCGGTCGCGCGCGATGGCGGCGGAGCTGGGCTCGGAAGTGCGCGGTGCGATGTCCATCGGCTGACAATGGGGCCGGCAAGCGGCGTCGACAAGGCATTTGCACCGCATCCGCGACCGGCGCAGACTAGATTCGCCAGAAGGGGAATGATGTGGCGCTGGATATTCGCACACTGATCATGCTGGCTGCCGTCGTGGCCCTGCTCAACGGTGCAAGCTTGCGCTATGTCCTGCGCGAATATCCGGCCGACCTGTCTCCCAGCATTCGCCTGTGGACGCTCGGGGTCCTGGCCCAGGCCACGGCGTGGATCCTGTTCGGCCTGCGCGACCAGATACCGGACTGGCTGTCGATCGTGGGCGCGAACTTCCTGCTGAGCCTGGCGTTCGCCGAACAGGTTCATGCGGTTCGCCTGTTCGGTGGCCTGCCGGTAGGGCGCGTGGCGGTCTACGCTCCCGCCATCGCGGTGCTGCTCGACGAAATCGTTTTTACCTACGCCGTGCCAAGCATGCGTCTGCGCCTGGTGACGGCAACGCCCTTGTTCTGCCTGCAGATGATCCAGGGTGGCCTGTCGCTCGTTGCCAGCGCCGCCGTGAGCAGGCGCAGCGGTCGGCTGACCGCGGCGGCGTTCTTCGCGCTCGCCGCCGTCCTGGCCGCACGCGTCGTTTACGAGAGCCTGCAAACCGATGTCCTGCGTTCGGCGTTCTGGGACTCGCCGATGCAGACGATCGTGTTCTCGTTCGCCTCCCTGTTCGTGGTCGTGGCCACGCTGGGCTTTGTCCTGATGTGCAGCGACCAGCTGCACCAGGAACTCGAACGCCAGGCGATGCTCGATCCGCTCACCGGCATCAGCAACCGGCGCACGCTGGATGTGCTGGCGGCGCAGGCGCTCGCCGCCGCACAACGCCATCACCGTCCGCTGTCGCTGCTGCTGGTCGATGCCGATTATTTCAAGCGCATCAACGACGAATATGGTCACGCCGTCGGAGACGAGGCCTTGCGGCTGCTCGCGGCGACGCTCAAGCGCGAATTACGCAACGAGGATCTGCTGGGCCGCCTGGGTGGCGAAGAATTCGTCGCCGTGCTGCCAGATAGTGACATGGAGGAAGCGTTTGCCAGCGCCGAACGCCTGCGCCGTGCGGTGGAAGAACTCGACTTTGCTGCGGCAGGTCGCCCGGTGCCGCTGCGCATTTCCATCGGCGTTGCCACGCTGCGCGAAGGGGACGATTTCGCGGCCCTGCTGCGCCGCGCCGACGTGGCCATGTACGCGGCCAAGCGCGCCGGGCGCAATTGCGTGCGCGGACCTGCGGAAGCTGTCGACCCTGCGACGGCTGGGGCCAAGCGCATGGGTTGAAGGCTCGCTCCGGTATCATGCGGCGATGAATCCCAATCCCGTCATTCACCTGAAGATCGAGCGCCGCTCCAACCATCCGTGGATTTTCCAGAAGATGGTGGAAAAGCCCGAGCCGAAACCCAAGCCCGGCAGCATCGTCGACATCGTCGACCGCGAGGGCGCCTTCGCCGGACGCGGTTTCTACAACGGCCATTCGCGCATTGCGTTGCGCGTACTCACCTCGAATCCGGACGAGGCCGTCGACGAGGACTTCTTTGCGCGCAAGGTCTCGGATGCCGTCGCCTTGCGCCGCGACCTGCTCAAGCTCGACACGGTGACGGATGCGTATCGCGTGATCCACTCCGAGGGCGATGGATTGTCGGGCTTGGTCGTGGATCGTTTCGCGAACACCCTGGTCGTCGAGTATTTCTCCGCCGGTTTCTTCAAGCAACGCGACCTGATCAAGCGCGTGTTGCTGCAGCATTTTCCCGCTGCGGAAATCTACGCGTTCGCCGAAGACCACGTGCAGAAGCAGGAAAGCTTCGACCTCGCGCATCCGCCGGCGCCCAGGCCCACCGTGATCCACGAACACGGCGTGCAGTTCCACGCCGCGCCGGGCAGCAAGCACAAGACCGGATTCTTCGCCGATCAGCGCGACAACCGCCTGTTCCTGTCGGAGTTCTGCGCCGGCAAGCGCGTGCTCGACCTGTGCTGCAATTCCGGCGGCTTCGGCATCTATGCCAAGGCGCGCGGCGGCGCGGAAGAAGTCGTCGGCATCGACCTGGACGAGGAAATCCTCGGCATCGCCGAGCAAAATGCGCGGCTCAACAAGGCGCGGGTGAAATTCATCCAGGCCGACATCTTCGCCTGGCTGCGCGACACGGCGAGCAATCCGGCGAAGAAATTCGACGTCGTGATCCTCGACCCGGCCAAGATGACGCGCGACCGCGAGCAGGTGATCCCGGCGCTGAAGAAATACCTGGACATGAACAAGCTCGCACTCGGCGCGGTCAAGCCCGGCGGCATGTTCCTCACCTGCTCGTGCACCGGCCTGGTCAGCGAGGAGCAATTCCTCGACATGCTGCGGCGCGCGGCGTTCTACGCCAATCGCACTGTGCAGGTGATCAAGGTATCCGGCGCGGGACCGGATCATCCCTGGCAGGCGCATGTGCCCGAGTCGCGTTACCTGAAAGCG
>DASTAL010000357.1:0-3748 GCA_035712685.1 Rudaea sp.
CGATGGACTTAATCCCATCCATCCCAAGGCGCCCACACAAGTCACCTGCGCACACTGTCAAAGATCATTTTCCAACCGGATCAACACCCGGCACCCCAAAGACCTTTCGTCCGAGGGAGCCGCACATTATACATTCACTTCGAAGGCGGTCAACACCCTCGACACCGGAAGTATGTACTTGGCGAAACATATTTTCCTTGACTCGCGCCGCTCGCTTGTGATCTCGATCAACAAGAGGCGACCACGGCGCTAATCCGCCGCGACGAGCCGCACGCGCGCGAATCCGCGCTTGCCGAGCTGGAGCAGGTGCTCGCCGCCTGCCGCCAGCGTCAGTTCGCGGTTTTCCACGATTTCGCCGTCCACGCGCACGGCGCGCTCGGCCAGCTTGCGCGTGGCTTCCGACGTGCTGGGCGCCAGTCCCGCTGCCTTGAGCAAGGCGCCGATGCGGATGCCGGACGCCGGAACCGGAACGTCCTGAACCGGGATGTCCTGCGGTAACCCGCCGCCCTGCACCACGTCGTTCCAGTGCGCGATCGCACCTTGCGCCGCCGCCTTGTCGTGGAAGCGCGCAGTCAACTCGGCCGCCAGTTCCATCTTGAAGTCGCGCGGATTCTTGCCGGCGCCAACTTCCTCGCGCATACGCTGGATGTCCGACAGCGATTTCTCGAAAGAGAGCAGCTCGTAGTAGCGCCACATCATGTCGTCCGACAGGCGCATGACCTTGCCGAAAATCTCGTTCGGCGCCTCGTTGATGCCGATGTAGTTGCCAAGCGACTTGCTCATCTTGTTGACGCCGTCGGTACCTTCGAGCAACGGCATCGTCAAAACGATCTGCGGCGGCTGGCCGGATTCTTCCTGCAGCTGGCGGCCGACGAGCAGATTGAACTTCTGATCCGTGCCGCCAAGCTCAACGTCGGCCTTGAGCGCTACCGAATCGTAGCCCTGCACCAGCGGATAGAGGAATTCGTGGATCGCGATCGGCTGTCCGCTTTTATACCGCTTCTCGAAATCGTCGCGTTCGAGCATGCGCGCGACCGTATGTTTCGCGGCCAGCCGGATCATGCCGGCGGCGTCCATCTTGCCGAACCATTCCGAGTTGAAGCGCAGCTCGGTCTTTTCGCGATCCAGCACTTTGTATACTTGTGCCGCGTACGTTTCGGCATTGGCCAGCACGTCCTCGCGCGTGAGCGGCTTACGCGTGGCGTTCTTGCCGCTGGGATCGCCGATCATGCCGGTGAAGTCGCCGATCAGGAAAATCACCTGGTGGCCGAGGTCCTGGAACTGACGCATCTTGTTCAGCAGCACCGTGTGGCCGAGGTGCAGGTCCGGCGCGGTCGGATCGAATCCCGCCTTCACGCGCAGCGGTCGGCCGAGCTTGAGCCGCGCTTCCAGGTCTTCGCGCTTGATAATTTCCTCGGCGCCGCGGGCTATCTGCTCGAGCGCTGCCGCCATGTCGTTCATGTCATGCCTCTCGACGCCCGCCGCACGCCAAAAACGGTACGCGTCGTTAATTATTCGTTAACCGCAAAATCCCGCGCAAACCCTTGTGGCGCTTGGCGTTGACGGGGTCCGATGCAGGGGCTAAGGTACGGCGCGTTTGCCGGATCCGAACTCGTGCCAGAAACAAATCGCGTTGCGCATTTTATCCGACTCACCGCTCATCGCGCAGCGCGCGGTCGGCATTTGCCGCGCCGGCATTTCCATTTCTACAAATCGCACGCGGTGCACAACTGGTTGCGCAAGGCCACGGCCGCACCGCTAAGTTGGCGGCATCGGCACTGGCTGCTCGCCGGAATCCTGTTTGCCGCCGTCGCCATTATCGGTCTGGTGACGCCACGCGGCGCGAACGCCACGCGCGATCCCGTGGCCAGCGACTTCGTCACGTTGAATCTGCCGGTGCCGCCGCTGCCGCCCGGCGCCGAGGATGCTGCCGCAGTCGCCGGTAGCGATGCAGATTGGACGACCGTCGCCGTGAAATCCGGTCAAACCGTCGGCGCGATCTTTCACGCGCAAGGCGTGTCCGGCAACGACCTGCAGACCCTGCTTCAGGATGCGAGCAACACCAATGCCTTGGTACGCATCCATCCCGGCGAGGAATTTTCCTTCGCCCACGCCGCTGACGGGCACCTCACCGCGCTGCGCTTCGACCGCGACGAGAAGACCCAGGTCACGGTCACGTTCGATGCGGACGGCATGCACCAGGCCACCGCGGCGCGCGATGTCGAGCGCCGCACCGAAGTCGCGCACGGCGTGATCACCGATTCGCTGTTCGATGCCGCCAATCGCGCCGGCATGGACGATGCGATGGTGATCAAGCTCGCCGACGCGTTCGGCTACGACATCGACTTCGCCCAGGATCTGCGCCCCGGCGACAGCTTCACCGTTGTTTACGACAGCGTCTGGCGCGAAGGCGAGCGGCTGCGCGACGGCGATATCCTCGCTGCCTACTTCGTGAACCGCGGCAAGCGCTTTTCCGCCATTCGTTACACCGACAACCACGGCGGCACCATGTTCTACAGCGCCGACGGCCGGCCCTTGCGCAAATCCTTCCTGCGTACACCGGTCGAGTTCACGCGCATATCCTCGTTCTTCAGTCTCGCCCGCAAGCATCCCATCCTCGGCTACACACGCGCGCACCAGGGCGTCGACTACGCCGCGCCGACCGGTACCCCGATCCACGCCGCCGGCGACGGCACGATCGTGTTCCGCGGCTGGAAATCCGGCTACGGCAACTTCGTCATCATCCAGCACAACAAGCACATCAGCACCGCCTACGGCCATATGTCGCGCTTCGCCAACGAGCGCGTCGGCCAGCGCGTGCACCAGGGTCAAACGATCGGTTTCGTCGGCATGACCGGATTGGCGACCGGACCGCACCTGCATTACGAATTCCGCGTCGACGGCACGCATCGCAATCCACTGACCGTCACCCTGCCCAAGCCCGAGCCGCTGCCGGCGACGGAACTGGCGCGTTTCAAGCAGCAGTCCGCGCCCATGCTGGCCAAGCTCGACAAACTCGACAGCCTGCAGCTGGCTTCGGCGAAGTAATCTTCGTGGCGCAGAACGCCGCGCTTTTTCTCGGACTCATCTCCGGCACCAGTGCCGATGGCATCGATGTCGCGCTGGCCAGCTTCGATCCCGCGCCACGACTGCATGCGGCACTGACGCATCCATACGTCGATGATTTGCGCCGACGCATTCTCGCGCTCGCCCAGGGCGACGGCCGCATCGCGCTGGATGAACTCGGCGCGTTGGATGTGGAGATCGCGCGCAATTTCGCGGCGGCCGCCAATGCGCTGCTGCAACGCGCAGGAATCGCCGCGACGGAAATCGCCGCACTCGGCTCGCATGGTCAAACCGTGCGGCACCGCCCGCAACAAACGCCTCCCTACACCTTGCAACTGGGCGATCCCAACGTGCTCGCCGAAATCACCAGCATCACGACGGTGGCGGATTTCCGTCGTCGCGACATTGCCGCCGGCGGCCAGGGCGCGCCACTCGCCCCCGCTTTCCATGCCGCGATGCTGGCGCGCGATGGCATCGATCGCGTGGTGCTGAATCTCGGCGGCATCGCCAATATCACGATCCTCGACGACGAGCCGCTGCGCGGATTCGATACCGGTCCGGCGAGTTGCCTGCTCGATGCCTGGGCGCAGGAACAGCTCGGCGAACCTTTCGATCGCGATGGCACTTTCGCCGCGCGCGGCAACGTCGACGACGTGTTGCTTGCGCGTCTGCTCGACGAGCC
>DASTAL010000358.1:0-2080 GCA_035712685.1 Rudaea sp.
GCGTCGCGACGTCGATGGCATGCGGATTCGCCCGGGGCGCGGCTGACTCGAGTTCGCGTGCCAGCGCGGCGTCGGCCGGATTCGCGCGCGCCGGCAACGGCAACACCGCGGCGCCCATGGCAGCCGCGCAGGCGAAAGACAGCAAGCGGGAAGTAAGGGAAGTCACGATGCGCGGACGATGCTACAGCAGCCGCGCTAAACACCCGTTAAGTCATTCGGCGCGAGTCGAGGGCAGGTCGGTGACGAGCACGGTCGTGCCGGGCACTAGAATCGCGTACAGGCGCTGGGCAAAAACGCGTGGCAGGCGCAACGCTGCCGGCGCATCCGCGCTCGGAACGGGATGATTGCGCGTCGCGATCGGATAGGCGAACCACTGGTGCCGGAGCTGCGCCGGGTCCAGTGGGCTGGGTGCGTATTGCGTGGTTTCACCCATGACGTAGAGCACCGAGCCGCCGACAAACGGCGGTTCGGCAGCTTCGAATCCCGTCGCGGCGATCAGCGCGCCATCGCGGAAGACGCGCACGCGGCGATCGCGCGTGGTCACGAGAATGCTCACCGGCCCGGTAGCACCGGGCGCGTCGTTCCAGTAATCCGCCGCGTCTGCCGGTTGCGTGTGCGGCACGCCGTTGCCGGCGATCGGCGCGAGCAGGGCAGGATGGACGAGGTTTCCCGGCGCCGATGCCCTGTCCACGACCGCGACCACGACGCCGACTTTCGTCACTTCGAACAGTTTCTCCGCGAATTTCTGCGGCAGGCGGATGCAGCCGTGCGAAGCCGGGTACCCGGGCAGCACGCCGCCGTGCATGGCCACGCCGTCCCAGGTCAGCCGCTGCATGAACGGCATTGGGGCGTTGTCGTAGAGGTTGGAGTAGGCGATCACCTTCTTCTGCAGGATCGTGAACACGCCAGGCGGCGTGCGATAGCCGCGCTTGCCCGTGCTGATCGTGGTTACGCCGATGGCGATGCCGTTGCGATAGACGTAGGCGCGTTGCTCGTCGAGGCTCACCAGCAGCACGAGCGGGCCGCTCGGCGCGATTTCCGGGTGCCAGACGAACTCGCCGCGCCGCAACGCGACCGGATCGGGATCGATGGCGGCGGCGCTGCGCAGTCCAAGGAACACGGTGACCAGCAGAGCCAGGATGCGCAAGCCCGACGCGACACTCATGAATCAGCGGAGCGCTGGATCGGGGCCGCGGGACTTCGCGAGCGCCATGTCAGGGGAGCGAGGTCGAGTTGGCGCGCGAGCGTGTTCCAGGTTTCGAGATCGGATGCCTTCGGTTCGTTGCAAATGCTGAGCGGAAAGGCAATGCGCTCGTCCAGCCAGGGCTGGATGGCGGCGCGCAAGCGCAATTGCGCCGCGACATCCGTGCAGGCGGCGTCGGTATCCGGATTGGCGCCGGCGGCGCTGGGGAGCGGGTCCAACGCATCGGCGACGCCATTGGCGAACAAGGCGAGACGCGGTTGCGATCGGATTGCCGTCAATCGGCCATGGCGCAGGCCATGCTTCGTCGCCGCCTCGATCAGTTCGCTCCGGTATCCGCGCCGTTGCGCCCGCGCATTCCAGTCGGCATCGCATCGGGCCCGTGCGCCGCGATCGCGCGCCAATACGATCGACCCGGACAGGCAACCTTGTGCCATCGCTTGGGCGATGTTCGCGGCCTGGGCGCGGCCCGCATCGCTGTCGTAGGCGAAACCCAGCAGTGCCAGCGCATCGCTGACACCGACGATACCCACGCTTGCGCCCGGCGTGCTGCGCGATGAGCCGTCAGGCGCCAGCGCCGCCGCATCGTCAAGCGCGTGGACCGAGAGTGCGGCTACTTCCTCGAAATGCGCAAGATCGAAATACCGATGCCTCGATCCCGAGGCGCGCACGAAGCTCGCCGCATTCAGAACCGCGTGCAGGTCGTGAGCGCTCCATTGCGGCGCACGCGTGCCGGCAGTGGCGGATACCCGTTCGTCGAGCAGCAGATGCCAGCCTTCGAAGGCGTCGATGAGGCGGCGCTTGTAACCGGGCCGGCGCGACGCGTCCCCGGCGAGTGCCGAGGCCAGGCGCTCCCACGTGTCTTCGAGGGTGACATCG
>DASTAL010000359.1:0-2442 GCA_035712685.1 Rudaea sp.
CTCGATGACGAGGTCGGCGTTGGCGATGCCATTGCCATCCACGTCGGCTTTCAGTCGATCCGAGGCCGGCTTGATGCGGTCGGGCGTCTTCAGGCGCTTGGCGAACAGGTCCTGAGCGCGATCCAGCGCCGGCTGGATGAATTTCATCTCGCGATCCTGCAGGGTCACGTCGAAACCGCGCAGCGCGCACCAGGCCGCTATGTCGCCGCCCATCACGCCGGCGCCGACGACGTGCACGCGCTGGATATCCGCGTTGCTGCCGGCACCGAGTCCCTTAAGGCGTTCCTGCAAGAAGTAGACACGGATCAAGTTCCGGCAGGTCGGCGTCGCGGCCAGCTTGGCCACGGCGCGTGCCTCGATCTTCAGGCGCTGGTTGATGTTCGATCCGCCGCGGCGCCACACCTCGATCAGCGCGAACGGGGCCGGATACTGGTCGGGGCGCGCTTTCGCGGCGGTCTGCTTGCGCACGATGGGCGCGAGGATCTGGCGTACCGGCCAGAGGTTCGTGGCCCAGGCGCGCAGGCGTTGCGCGAACGGCCGCGGGCGCGGATGGCGGATCTGTTCCTTCGCGGCGTCGAGCAGCAGTTCCGGAGACGTCAGGGCGTCGACCATGCCGAGGCCGTGCGCGGCTTCGGCGCCCAGCGTCTTGCCGGTGAGCATCACGGGCAGGGCCTGCGGTGCGCCGATCAGCCGCGGCAAGCGCGCCGTGCCGCCCCAGCCCGGGATGATGCCGAGCAATACTTCCGGAAACCCGATCTTCGTCTTCGGATCGCGCGTGGCCACGCGGTAGCGGCAGGCGAGCGACAACTCGGTGCCGCCGCCCATGCAGAAGCCGTGGATCGCGGCGACGGTCGGACAGCGCAGCCGCGCCAGGTTCTGGAACACGCGCTGGCCGTATTCGATGCTGCCGAGCACGCCGCCCGGCTGCGCCTCGAAGCCCTCGAATTCGTGGATGTCGGCGCCGGCGATGAAACCGTTGGCCTTGCCGGAGCGGATCACCACCCCGCGCGGCGGTTCGAACGACAGGCGTTCGACGATTTGCGCCAGTTCGTCGAGTACGGCGCGGCTGATCGCGTTGACCGAAGCACCGGCACGATCGAACGTGAGGATGGCCATGCCTTCGGCGTCGATTTCGGCTTTCCAGTGGGCGAAGCGCAGACCTTCGAACATGGCGGCCTCAAGCGGGCGGCAGGCGGGATGGCTATAATCCGCGCAAGCCGCACCTGCGGTCAAATAGGCCGTTCGCATTGCAGCCGCACCCGTCCATCAACGATAGCACCGCGGGCGAAGTTTTCGTCACGCCGGCGCTGTTCGACCGCATCGTGCAGTCGCCGCACAATCTCATCGCGATCCAGACCGCCAACGCGGCCGACGTGATCGCGCAGTTCCGCATGCTCGCGCTGCGTACCGGCCAATCGGTCTACGCCTGGCAGGAAGATGCCGGCATCGCGTCCCTGCGCGAGCGCGAGATGCGCGTGCCCGGTTCCAAGCGTGCGACCGACGCCTTGCGCTACATCCTGCAGAGTCCGCAGTTCGGCGTGTATCTGTTCACCGATTTCGCCGAGCACCTGCGTCCACCCAATACCGGACTGCTGCGCCAGATCGCCCGTTCGCGCACAGTTACGGGACGCAAGGTCGTGTTTGTCGGCGACGAGATCACGATGCCCGAGGGCATGGACGCGCTGGTGGAGGTTATCTCGCATCAGCCGCTCGCGGGAACACGCCCGCGCCTGCGCGACGGGCGCTGGGTGATCTGATGTCTGCCGCCCAAGCCAACCCGGGTTCGGTATTGATCGTAACGACGCATCGCGACGATCGCCGCGTGCTCTTCGATACGCTCGACGCGCAGAACTTCGAGGCGGTGTACACGGCGAAGGACCTGCCGCAGGCGCTGGCCTTCCTAGAGCAAGACCCGCAGATCGACGTGGTGGTGATGGAGTTCCTCGGCGAGGCACGCGAGGCGGTCGCTTTCTGCACCCAGCTCAAGGGCGACGCGCGTCTGGCCAAGGTGCCGGTGATCGGCATTGCCGCCGCCGATGCGGCGCAACGCCGCTGGGATTGGTCGCGCACGCCGGCCGGCGTGGTCGATTGGCTGCGCAGTCCGGTCGATGCGAGCGAAGCGCTGGCGCGCGTGCGCAACGTGCTCGCGGCCCACGCGACGGGTCCTGGCGCGAAGACCACGGGCGCCGGCAGGGATCGCTATCAATTCGCCTTCGAGGACAGCCTCGACGAGATCGTGTTGTCGGATCCCAAGACCGGCAGCGTGATCGAGGCCAATGCGACGTTCGAACAGCGTTCCGGGTTTTCCCGCGCGCAGGTGATCGGACAAACCCTCGATTCGCTCGACGCGAGCCACGACCGCAACCAGCGCGCGGCACTGCTCGCCACGCTCGCGCGCGAGGGCAGCGTGCAATACCGCTGCAACCGGCGCCGCGGCGATGG
>DASTAL010000360.1:0-2420 GCA_035712685.1 Rudaea sp.
CCGGTGCGCAAGATCGCAACCGAAGAGCCAAATGCAGCCCCGCTGTTGCTGCTGCAAACGATGTCGTTGACTGCCGGGAGATTGTTCCAGGTCTGTGTGCCGATATCGAAATGAAACGTGGAGACGCAACCGTTCACGGAATTGACCCGTGCGACCGCCGCCACGTCGACATTCACAGCGACTGCATTGCCGAAACTGCCGCCGGTGCCGACGATCGCGCGCTTGGACACAATGGCGGGCACGCTTGCGCCATTGTCGAACAGAAACTCGGCGTAACCGGCGTTGTTGCCGCCCACGGTGTAATCGGGTGCGCCGACGACCAGATGCCCGGAACCGTACGCCAGGCTCGCGCCGAAATGCGCGCCGGCCTGGCGCTGAGCGGCGTACAGGGTTCCCGCCGGGACCCAGCCGCCTGCGCCCGGCACATACACCTGCACGCTGCCGCATTCGGCCAAGGTGCCGTCGCTCGCATACGGCTGGCCGACGTAGACGCGGTTGGCAACCTGGCGGCCCTGCGCGTCCGGGCCGGTACCGACGGCGATGCTCGAACCCAGATAGGCGCCGGGTACGCCGTAATATCCCTGGCTCAGCGGAAGCCATGTATCGGCATGCGCTAGGCCGGTCGCCAGCTGCAACAGGATCAGGGCGAGGGTCGTTCGGTGGAGAAATCTGCGCAGTTTCGTTGGCATGGCGATATCCATGGATGTTGATCGACAGGACGAATTCACGCTGCTGCCGCCAGAGACGACAGGTGTGCGGAAAGCACGCGCATCGCGCGCGCCACGATCATGCGCGCGCCGTCTTCGCTGCCACCGGTGGCGGCGGCGATTTCGCCGAAGCTCATGCCGTGCTCCACGCGCAGGCGCACGTGCCGGCGCTGGCGCGCGTTGAGCGCACGCAACGCACTCGCGTAGGCGCGTGCGCGCTCGTGCGCGAGCACGGCGCCGACCGGATCGCCGTCGGCGGCGAGGTTTGCGTCGATCGCCACGGCTTCGCCGCGACTGCGGCGCCGGCGCAGCTCGTCGCGCACTTCGTTGAGCAGGATCCGGCGCAGCCAACCCAGCAGTGCGGCCTCGCCGCGCATGTCGAACGCATCAATCCCTCTCAGCGCACGCAGCAGTGCGGCCTGCACGAGGTCGTCGGCGTCATGTGCGCCGCCGCCGGCACGCGCCAGGCAGAAGCGCGCCCAGCGCGCGAGCAGCGGTCGGAAGCGCGCACACAGCGCGGGCAGGGCGGTTTCGCCGGAGGTATACATGTCCACAATTCCCCGATTCGACGCGGCGATTGTGGGTGGCGCCTGTGGCGGCGTCCAATGAAACCTCGCTATGCGCCGATGCGGCGGACTTATGCCGATAACCCGGTGGAATCGGCCTATCGCCGCCGGTTATGGCTGGGCGCGCACGCGCCGCCGGTTCGCCGCGACCAGTGCGTCATCGGCGATGGCGCCTTCGCCGGCGCCCTGCATGCGGTTGCGCGCGAGCAGGGCGGGGCACTCGCGCGTGAGCGTGTCGATCACTGCGCGCTGCAGGCGCGTGTAGTAAGGCTGCTTGTGGAATTGCAGGATCACCGGCACTTCGAACGGCCGGTAACCGGCAACGGCGCGCACGTTGTGCTCCGGCTTGACCAGGTGCACCGGCACCACGGCGCGGCCGATGCCTTCGGACACCGCGTCGATCAGGCCGTAGATGTCGTCGAAATAGGCGCGCAACATCTTCGGCACGGTAGCGCCGGTCTGGCTCAGGAAGAACTTTTCGGTGAAGTTGTCGCGCGGTTCGTGGTCGATGTAGCAATCCTCGCGCCCGGAATATTGCGCCGATTCGATCAGCACGTTGCGCTCGATGCCGACCTGCACGTTTTCCACGCCCATGCGCTCGCACTCGGACAGTGAGACGACGAAATCGACCTTGCCGTCGGTGAGCCAGTCGTGCAGCTCGTTGACTTCGGTCTTAAACGTCTGGCAGGACAGACGTGGATGCGCGCGCAGCAGGGTGCCGAGCGCGGGCACGACGACCGAACGCAGCGCAGACGAAAACGAGGCGATGCGGAAAAATCCGCCCAGGGTCTGGTCGGCGGCGCCGCCGACGAGGCTGGCCAGCAATTCGGCTTCGTAGTGCTCGATCGTCGCGCCGTAGCGCTGCAGCACGCGGCCCGATTCGGTGAGTTCAAGGCCGCCGTGCAGGCGCACGAACAGCGCCTGGCCGAGGGCTTCCTCCAGCCCTTGGATGCGCTTGGTCAGCGCCGGCTGGGTGATGTGCAGGGATTCGGATGCGCGCGAAAAGTTCAGCTCGCGCGCGAGCGTCATGAACGATTCGATTTGTATCGACGACAACCGCGTCCCCATGGCGCCGGTCTCCCTACCTGTTCCGTGCAATCATAACAGCGGGGCATCGCGCCATTCGTGAACGTCATGGCGATTCCCG
>DASTAL010000361.1:0-3315 GCA_035712685.1 Rudaea sp.
TCGTCGCCGACCCGACATCCGGAAGCGACAGGGCGGCCACGAGCGGTGCGAGTTGTCGCGCGTAGCGCCGCCACTGGCCCCCGGTATCGCGACGCAGCGATCCGCGCACTTGCGCCGCGCTCAAGGTTGCACTCGGGGCACGGTTGCGCGCCGGGTCCGCGCAGCCGGACTCCCATTCAAGCCCGCAAAAGCCGAAGACCTTGCGCAAGGTTGCCTCGGGCTCGCCTACAAGTTCTGCATACGGCACGTCCAGGATCGCGCCCGGCATGATCCGGTGCCAATGCGCAACGACGCGCCGGTAATCGTTGAAGTGCGCGGCCAATGCGTCGAGGTCGTAGCTGTAGGCACAGGCGTCACCGAAATACGCGCGCCAGTTGGAGAAGCACGTGTCCATCGGATCGCGCACGAGGTTCAGGATCGGGGCATGCGGCAACGCCGAATGGATCGCGCCAGCGAGCACCCAATTCGGTGGCTGCTTGTCGATGAAGAACGCCTTGCCGGGTGCACGCCATTGCGTTTGCGCAAGGTAGCGGCGGCCGAGTTCGGGGTAGTCGAGACCGGGCAGGCGCGACACCAGCGTGTCGCTTTGGGCATTACGGGTATCCGCCATCCAGTGCAGTTGCGCACCGAAGTCCATCAACTCGCCGGCCACAGCGACCTGCGAGTGGTTGCCGAGCATGCGCTCCAGCAATGTGGTGCCGGAGCGCGCCATGCCAATGATGAAAATCGGCAACGGTCCATTTGAACGGTCGCGTCCGGGTTGCCGATCCACGGTCGACCAGACGGCCAGGAATCGATCGAGCCATGCGCGATGACGTGTCGCCTCGTCGTGCAGGCGCGCATGCATCAGTGCGTTGCCGCGCGCCAATGCCTCCCAGGCTTCACCGTCGCGTCCAAGATCTTCCAGCGTCTTGTAACGGGCGAACTCGAGCGCGGCCTGCTCGCGCGAACCGGGGGCGACGGCTTGCGCGCTGCGGTCGAGCAGTTCCAGATGATTGCGTTCGGCGGTTTGCTCGCGCACGCGCACCAGCGGAACCGCGACGCTGCCATGCGCCGGCGCGTCGGCCAGACTGGACGCGAGTTCGGTTTCGGCCTCCTGCAACCGCCCATTGAACATCAGCGCCTCACCGCGCCGGAACCGCATCGCGGCAGTGGCGTGTCCGAGCGCTTTTGCCTCGTCCAGCAAGGCCAAGGCTTCGGCATGTTGTTCCAGTCGCTTGCGCAATCCCGCCGCACGCATCAACAACAGCGGATTCTTGCAACCGGTGAGTGTCGACTGGCCAAGGCACGCCCGCGCGGCGAGGGTTTCGCCCGCCTCGATCAGCACCGCGGCCACCATGCACAGGGCTTCAGCATCGTCGGGCACGACGCGTGCAGCGTCGAGCGCGTGCCGGGTGCCATCGCGGACGCGGTCCTCGCGCCACGCGATTTGCGCCGCCAGCAGATGCGCATGCAAATCGCCCGCCGGCTGCCGCGCCTGCATGGCTGCCAACACCTGCCGCGCGGCATCGAGCTGTCCTCGCAGGAGGCACGCCTGCGCCTGGTGCCACAAGGGATCGGAAGCGGCGCCCCGGCTTGCGGCTTGCGTCGCCATTACAACAATGCGATCTCGGCGATCACGTCGAAGCGCGCCTTGATGCGCGCCAGCAGCGTGATGCGGTTGGCGCGCAAGGCAGGATCGTCGGCCATCACCATCACGGAATCGAAGAAGGTGTCGATGGGCGTTTGCAACTGCGCGAGGCGCGCGAGCGCACCTGCATAGTCGCGCTCTGCCGCGACGGGCTCAAGGCGCGCGGCATTGTCGTTGCGCGCCGCGTCGAGCGCTTGCGCAAGCGCCTGCTCCGCGGGTTCGCGCAGCAACCCGGAATCCAGCTCGCGCTGACCGGCGGCACCCGCGTCGATGCCTTCCTTGCGCAGGATGTTGGCCACGCGCTTGTTGGCGGCGGCGAGCTTTTCGGCTTCGGGCTGCCTGGCAAAAGCGGCGACGGCCCGCAGTCGGCGATCGAAATCGACCAGGCTGTCCGGTTGCACCGCCGCCACGGCTTCGAATTGCTGCGACGTGAAACCCTGCTCGGCGTAATAGCCACGCAGGCGGTCGAGAATGAACTCGCGCAGTTCAACCGCAACGCTCACCCGGCGTCCCTGCAATTGCGTTCTTTCACTTGCGGCGGGGGGTCCACTTGATTCCGACTTGGCTGCAAGAGCCGCATCCGGAACCTGCGCCACGGCCTCTTTCAGCAGCACGGCCAATTCAAGGTCGAGGCCACCTTCGATCAGCGTGCGCGCCAAACCCAGTGCCGCGCGCCGCAGCGCGAACGGATCCTTGTTGCCGGTGGGTTTCATGCCGAGCGCGAAAATGCCGGCCAGCGTGTCGAGCTTGTCCGCGAGCGATACGCACTGCGCCAGCACGCCTCCGGCGATGCCGTCAGCGGCGTTGCGTGGACGATAGAACTCATCCAATGCGCTCGCGACCACGGCGGATTCGCCTTGCGCGGTCGCGTAATGACGGCCCATCACGCCCTGCAATTCGGGGAATTCGCCGACCATGCGGGTCAACAGGTCGCAGCGCGACAATCCCGCGGCACGCGCGACCTGTGCCGCATCCACGTCGATGTCCTGCGCGAACAGGCGCTCGGCGATCGCACTGGCGAGTTCCGCCACGCGCACGGTCTTGTCCCACAAGCTGCCCAGCGCCTTCTGGTAAGTGACGTCGCGCAGCCCTTGCTGGTACGAAGCCAGCGGGGTCTTCATGTCCTTGTCGAAGAAATATTTGGCGTCGGCGAAGCGCGGACGGATCACGCGCTCGTAACCGTGGCGGATCTGCGCCGGATCCTTCGATTCGATGTTCGCGATGCCAATGAAGTGCTCGGTCAGCTTGCCTTCGGCATCGAACACCGGCACGAACTTCTGGTTCGCACGCATGGTGGTCACCAGCGTTTCGTGCGGCACGGCCAGGAATTCGCGCTCGAACGCACAGGCGATCGCGACCGGCCACTCGTTGAGATTGGCCAATTCGTCCAGCAGGGCATCATCGAGACGTGGCGTGCAGCCCGCAGGCGCGACGCGCGCGACTTCATCGCGGATGCGCTGTCGGCGCTCCGCCGGATCGACCAGCACCTTCGCCGCGCGCAGCGATTCGATGTAACCGTCGGCCTCCACCAGATGCACCGGCGCCGGATGCATGAAACGATGCCCGCGCGACTGCCGCCCGCTCTTCAAGCCGAACAATTCGCCATCGATCACCAGGTCGCCGTGCAACATCACCAGCCAGTGCACCGGACGCACGAACGCGAAATCGTGGTCTCCCCAGCGCAT
>DASTAL010000362.1:0-1610 GCA_035712685.1 Rudaea sp.
GTCGGGCGGCCATGTGCAGGTCCGCAGCAAACTCGGATACGGCACGGGCGTGGAACTGTATCTGCCAACGGCGCAGGCAGCGGAAACACCCAGGGAGGCCACGCCAGCGATTTCGCCTCCGCGCGGCCGGGAGACGATCCTTGTCGTGGAGGACGAAGCCGCTGTGCGCGAGATCGCCATCGCGTTCCTGCGTTCGTTCGGCTACACGGTGCTGTCGGCAGCGCGCGCGGAGCCGGCGCTGGAAATGCTTTCCGCGCACGACGAAATCGCGCTGTTGTTTTCCGATGTCGTGCTCGGCGCGGGCATGAGCGGCAAGGAACTCGCCGTCGCCGCGCGCCGGCTGCGTCCGACGCTTGGCGTACTGCTGACTTCCGGGTACGAGCCCGACGCGGCCGGGCCGGACGCGGACGAGTTCGCCCTGCTGCCCAAACCGTACCGGCGCGAAGAGTTGTCCGGGGCGGTGCGCGCGATCCTCGATCGGCGCTGATTTTCCGACCGTGCGCGGCACGCCGGGCTCACGCACGCCTGCCGCTGGATTGACCAGGATCAATTCACGGTTGTCACGACCGGACATACTGCCGTCGTCGCAGGCACGAGGATGCAAGAATGTATCGGCGAATCCTGGTTTGCACGGATGGATCGGCGCTGGCGCAGCACGCGGCCCACGAAGGCGTCGCGTTGGCCGCGAAACTGAAGGCCGGGGTTGTGGCGTTGCTGGTCACGCCGCCATTCGAACCGCCCAAGGGTTACGAATCCTCGCCGCTTGCCGTGCAGATCGAAAGGCATATGCGCGAAAGCAAGGCGGCGGCGAAGCGCTGGCTCGGGGCAATCGCCGAGTGGGCGAAGGCAGCGCGTGTGCCGTGCAAGACCTTGCATATCGGTCAATACCCGCCGGCAACGACGATCATCGAGACCGCGACCAGGGAAAACTGCGACCTCATCGTGATGGGATCGCACGGCCGCGGCGCGCTGGGCCAGGTGATGCTGGGCTCGGTCACGACGCGCGTGGCGTCTGTTTGTTCCGTACCGCTGCTGATTGTGCGCATGCCCAAGGGCCGGCGCGGGCCGGCGGCCAAAACGGGCAAGGCCACACGGGCGCAACCGCGTGCGTCCGCTGACTGACTAGGGTGACCGGGCCGTACTGACGACCGTCGCGGCAGGTGAAGTCGGACGTGCCGTGCCCTGCGTCGAGCGGTTGGCGAGATTGCCGCCTGCGCAGTCGCCGACGAATGCCGACCGGTTCAGCCAGGTTTCGTCGGGGTAGTAGGCGACCACGAGCGAGCCATCGCGGATCGCGTCGATGAGCTGGTGCGCGATCGATGGGCGCACGGCCGGGCAGCCCCAACTGCGGCCGATGCGTCCTTGCGTTGCCGCCATTTGCGGACTCACGTACCAGGCGCCGTGAATCACGATCGCGCGTTCGCTGGCGCGGTCGTTGAATCCGGCGTCGAGGCCTTGCAGGCGCAGGGAATAGCCGTTGTGTCCCGAGTAGGTGTCGCCGGTGCGGTAGACGCCCAGGCTCGACATCAGGCTGCCATCGCGGTCGGAGAATCGCGTGGCCGGGCCGTCGCCGCCGCTGTTGCGGCCGTGCGCGACGAGTTCCTCGAACA
>DASTAL010000363.1:0-7750 GCA_035712685.1 Rudaea sp.
AGGGAATGGAGTGATTTCGTTTGCATGTGTTCGTCGTTGCAGCGGGAAACCGCGGATTTTAACGCAAGGCAGGGCGAACCCGCCTCGCTTCGATCCACGCGGTCCACAATATGCGCCAGCGACCCGCATGTGGATGCGCTCCCAGCCAGTGCAAAGGATCGATGACGCGCAAAGCGGACTCGATGCGCCGGCGGTCAAGCGCGGCGCGCACGCGCAGCGGCAGCGAGCGCACCGCGCTCACGCCCAGCGCACCGTTGCCTTCCAGCACCAGTTCGTCGAGGAAATCCTTGATCAGCATGTTCCGCTGCGGCGATTCGTAGGCGAGTTCCGCACGTGTCAGTTCATGGCGTGCGAGCAGGCCGAGCGGCAGCGGCAGATGCGCCTCGCCGTCGGCGAGATGCGGCAGCGCGCGCAACAGATGCGACAATGTCCACAACGCGGCATCGGCCTCGACATTGCCTCCGTCCGCGCAAAACAGCGCGTTTTCCGCGCGCGCTACCGCGCCGAAAAACGGATCGAGCTGTTCGATCAGGGCGGCGAGCGTGCCGGCACCGGGCGCATCGAGCTGGGCCAGCGCGCCATCGGCGAGCGCCGGCCACAGCGCCGGATCGGATTCGCGCACGCCGGCGCAGTCGAACAGGGTTTGCGTGACCGGATGACTGGGCTTGCCGAACGCGGCGTCGGCCAGTTCCTGCCGCCACCACGCGAGTTTCGTCGCCGCGACCTGCGGTTCGCGGATGTGGAATGCGGCAGACGACAATTCATGGATCAGCGAACCGAAAGCGCCGGCGAGCCTGCGCTGCGCCGATGGCAGGAACACCGCGACGATGGCGTTCTCGGGATTGGCCGCCAGCCATTTCTGCTCGAAACTCGCGAAGTTGCCGGATGCGTCGGCCATGGCTCAGTCCAACGCCAAGGCAGGAAGAAGCTGCGCAGGCGAATCGACCACGCAATCCGCGCCCCAGCTCCGCGGATCCTCGCCATCGAGGTATCCCCAGCCGGCCGCGATCGTGCGCATGCCGGCGCGATAGCCCGCCTCGATGTCGCGCAAATCATCGCCGACGTAAATGCAGGACGCGGCAGCGACGCCGGCGATTTCGCAGGCGCGCAGGATCGGCGCGGGGTCGGGTTTCTTCAGCGGCAGGCAGTCGCCGGTAACCAGGGCCGCGCAGCGGTGGTGAAGCGAAAGCTCCGCCATCAACGCACGCGCCAACCAGCCGGGCTTGTTCGTGACAACGCCCCACGGCGTTCCACGCGCCTCCAGTGCCGTGAGCACCGCATCCATGCCCGGGAACAGGGCCGCATGCGTGGCGATGGCTTCGGCATAAAGATCGAGGAATCGCGGCAGCAGGATTTCGACGCGCGCTTCATCCGCACCGGGAAACCCGCGCCGGATCATCGCGCGGCCGCCCTTGGAAACCACCGCGCCGATCGATTCGGCACGATCCGGCGATTCACCTTCCTCCGCGCGCAGACGTCGCATGGCCTCGATCATGTCGGGCGCGGAATCGACCAGGGTCCCGTCGAGATCGAAGAAAACCGCCGCGGGAGCGGATCGCCGCATTACGCCGGCTTCCACGCGCAGGCAAGATAGTTTACTTGTGTACTTTTCACGATCGCGGCACGGCGCGCGAACGGATTGTAGGCAAGCCCGCTCAGGTCTTCGAGTTCCAGTCCGTGTTCGCGCACTGTAGTAGCCAATTCGGACGGCCGGATGAATTGCGCATAATGATGCGTGCCGCGCGGCAGCAGGTTCAGCGCGTACTCGGCGCCGGCGATCGCCGCGCCGAATGCCAGCGGCGTGCGGTTGAGCGTGGACAGGAACAGCCGGCCTCCCGGCTTGAGCAGCGCGGCGCAGGCGCCGACGACACTGCCCGGATCGGGCACATGTTCGAGCAATTCCATGCAGGTCACCGCATCGAATGCGCCCGGCATTTCGGCCGCCAACGCTTCGACCGCGATTTCGCGATAGTCGACGCGAAGGCCCGACTCGTGCAGGTGCAAACGCGCGACTTCGAGCACCTTTGGTGCGAGATCGATGCCGGTCACGTCTGCGCCCGCGCGCGCTAGCGACTCCGAAAGAATGCCCCCGCCGCAGCCAACGTCGAGCACGCGCGCACCCTTGAGTGCGACGCGTTCGGCAATGTAGTTGAGGCGCGCCGGGTTGAGATCGTGCAGCGGACGCGATTCGCCGTCCTTGTCCCACCAGCGCGCCGCCAGGCGATCGAACTTGGCAGTCTCGACGGAACTGACGTTTTCGGCGTTCATTTCAATTCGCAGCAATCCGCGCGCGCCAAGCCTGCGCCTTGTCGCGCAGGGCACCCGTGTCGATCGTGCACAATGCACCATTTTCCACTTTGTGCATGCCGGCGACCCAGACGTCGCTGACCTGGTGGCGGCCGGTCGCATAGACGAGCTGCGAAATCACGTTGTACACCGGCTGCGTTTCCAGAGCGTCCAGGCGCACCGAAGCCAGATCGGCCTGCTTGCCGGGCGTGATGGAACCGATGCGCTCGGCAAGCCCCAGCGCGCGCGCGCCATTGAGCGTGGCCGCCTGCAGCGCGCAGGCCGCGTCGAACGCGCTGGCGTCGTTCGCGACACCCTTCGCCAGCAGCGCCGCCGTACGCGTCTCGCCGAACATGTCCAGGTCGTTGTTCGAGGCGCAGCCGTCGGTGCCGATCGCGAGATTGACGCCGGCACGGCGCAGTTTATCCGCAGGACAGAAGCCGCTGGCGAGCTTGAGGTTGGATTCGGGGCAATGCGCGACCGACACGCCATGCTGGGCGCAGGCGGCGATTTCCGCATCGGTGAGCTGCGTCATGTGCACCGCGATCAAGCGTTCGTCGACCAGGCCCAACGCTTGCAAGCGCGCGAACGGGCGCTGCCCGTACTGCTTGCGCGAGTCCTCGATTTCCTGCGCGGTTTCGTGCAGGTGCAGGTGTACGGGAATGTCGAGCTGGTCCGAAAGCACGCGGATGCGCGCAAAGCTCTCGTCCGCCACGGTGTAAGGCGCGTGCGGCGCCAATGACGTCGAAACCAGTTTCTCGCCCTTGAATTCGTCGTGCACGGCGAGGTTCTTGTCGAAATACTCGTCGCGGCTCTTCGCCCAGGCGCTCGGGAATTCGATGAACGGCAGGCCAACCACGGCGCGGAAACCGTGGCGCAGGTAGGTCGCCGCCTGCACGTCCGGAAAGAAATAATTTTCGTTGCAGCAGGTGGTGCCGCCGCGCAACATCTCGGCGATGGCCAGCTCCACGCCATCGCGCACGAACTCGGGCCCCATCACCCGCGCTTCAGCCGGCCAGACGTGTTGTTGCAGCCAGGTCATCAGCGGCAGGTCGTCCGCCAGCCCGCGCATCAGGCTCATCGCGTTGTGCGTATGCGCGTTGACCAGGCCGGGGATCAGCGCGTGCTCCGGCAGATCCACGCGCCGGGCATCCGGATATTTCTCGCGCGCCTGCGCGACCGGCAGGATTTCGGCGATCACGTCTCCCGCCAGCGCAACGGCGTGATCTTCCAGCACCACGCCATGCGGCTCGACCGGGATAACCCAGCGCGCTTCGAGGACCTGGTCGACGGCTTGCATCCGGACTTACTTTACCCGTCCCACATATTCACCGGTGCGCGTATCGACCTTGATCTTCTCGCCCTGCGGCACGAACAGCGGTACGCGCACCACGGCGCCGGTCTCCAGCGTCGCCGGTTTGCCGCCGGTGCCGGCGGTGTCGCCCTTGACGCCCGGGTCGGTCTCGGTGATGACGAGTTCCACGAAGTTCGGCGGCGCCACGATCAACGGCGAGCCGTTCCACAACGTGACGATGCATTCCTCGTTGCCCTTGAGCCACTTTTGCGCATCGGCCATCGCGTTCTTGTCGGCGGCGATCTGCTCGTGCGTTTCCGGATGCATGAAATGCCAGAACTCGCCATCGCTGTAGAGGTATTCCATGTCCTGGTCCATGACATCGGCCGCTTCCAGCGAATCGGTGGATTTCATCGTCAATTCCGTGGTGCGGCCGGTCTTGAGGTTGCGGTATTTGACGCGGGTGAAGGCCTGGCCTTTGCCGGGCTTGACGTACTCGGTGTCGACGATCGTGCACGGATAGCCGTCCACGATGATCTTCATGCCGTTCTTGACGTCGTTCATGCCGTAAGCCATGGGTAAAACTCCGTTAAATGTCAGGGGCCGCGGGGAATGCGGCTAAAATAAGGAATTCGGGAAATTCGGCCGCCAATGATAACCGCAAGCCCCCTGCCCGCGCAGCAATCCCGCACTTGGCAACGCCAGTGGCGCGAGGCAATCGTCGATCCGCGCGAACTGCTGGAAATGCTCGATCTGGGGCATCTGGCCGGCACTTTGCTGCCCGCGCACGACACCGGCTTCAGCATGCGCGTGCCTCGTGCGTTCGCCGCGCGCATGCGCCGTGGCGATCCGGCCGACCCGTTGTTGCTGCAAGTCCTGCCGCGATCCGCCGAATTGCACGAAATTCCCGGCTACGGCACGGATGCGGTCGGCGACATGACAGCACGCGTGGCCGGCGGCGTGCTGCACAAATATGCGGGCCGCGCGCTGCTGATCGCCACCGGTTCCTGCGCGGTGAACTGTCGCTACTGCTTTCGCCGGCATTTTCCCTATGCGCAGGAAACCGCCGCGGCGAATCGCTGGCTGGATGCGATCGAACACCTGCGCGGCGACCCCAGCATCCAGGAAATCATTCTCTCCGGAGGCGATCCCTGGTCGCTGGCGACGCCGAAGCTTGCGGAACTGACAGCAGCATTGGCGGACATTCCACACATCCGGCGTCTGCGCATCCATACCCGCCTGCCCGTCGTGCTGCCGGAACGCGTGGATGCGGAACTGCTCGCCTGGCTGCACGCGCTGCCCTGGCCCGTGGCCGTCGTGCTGCATGCCAATCACGCCAACGAGATCGACGCGGCCGTCGCCGCCGCCTGCCGGCGGCTGCGCGACGCGGGCGCAATCTTGTTGAACCAGTCCGTGCTGCTGCGCGGCGTCAACGACAGCGTCGATGCGCTGGCGGATTTGTCCGCACGCCTGTTCGATTGCGGCGTTGTCCCCTACTACCTGCACCAGCTCGACCGCGTCGCCGGCGCCGCGCATTTCGCGGTCGACGACGCTCGCGCGCACGAATTGGTTGCGGACTTGCGTGGGCGTCTATCCGGCTATCTGGTGCCGCGGCTGGTGCGCGAGATTGCAGGCGAACCGGCCAAGACCCCGCTGTGACCCTTGGCGCTGGAAAAGCCGTCGCTAATCGAGTAAAACCTAAGCCGCACCGGAACCGCGAGCGATGAGCAAACAGGAAAACGTCATCAAGCTGCTCCTGATCGAGGATTCGGTCGAGGAAGCCGAGCAATTGATCAGCATGCTGCGCAACGGCGGCATCGCCGTGCGTCCGGCGCGCGCGGGCAATACCGACGAACTCAAGGCGCAACTCGCCACGCAGACGCCCGACCTTCTGCTCGTCAATCTCGCCGCACGCGGAGTCACGCTCAAGGACGCCTCCAGCGCGACGAACGCCACCGGCAAGGACATCGCGATCATCGCCGTTGCCGCCAAGGCCGACGAGGACACGGTCGCCAATGCCTTCACGGATGGCGCGCGCGCCTTGAGCTTGCGCAACCGCGCCGAACACGTGCAATCCATCGTGCGCCGGGAATTCGAGGCCCTGCTGATGCGCCGCAGCGTGCGCCGCCTGGAAACGGCGCTGCGCGAAACCGAACGCCGCTGCGAGGCGTTGCTGGATTCCTCGCGCGACCCCATCGCCTATGTGCACGAGGGCATGCACGTGCGCGCGAACAAGGCTTACCTGGAAACCTTCGGCTTCGAGGAATTCGAGGATATCGAAGGCATGTCGATCCTGGACATGATCGCGCCGGACGATGCCGAAGACTTCAAGGCCCTGCTCAAGAAGCTTTCCAAGGGCGAGAAACCGCCGCAAAAACTCAATTTGAAAGCACAGCGCGCGGACGGCAGCACGTTCGACGCGACCCTGGAATTCGCCGAGGCCAGTTACGAGGGCGAACCCTGCCAGCAGATCATCTTCCGCCAGCAGACGATGAGCGCGGAGTTGGCGAAAGAACTCGATGTTCTGCGTTCCAAGGACCTAGTCACCGACCTGTACAACCGCCAATATTGCCTCGGCGAGCTCGAGCGCATGGTCGGCGAGGCCGCCAAGGGCCGCAACGACCAGGCCCTGCTCCTGATCGAGCCGGACAACTTCAAGGCCTTGCTCGACACCGTCGGCCTCGGCAACGCGGATCTTCTGCTTGGCGACATGGCCAACCTCATGCGCCGGCACCTGAAGGATGCCGACATTGCCGGCCGTTTCGGCGAACACGCGTTCGGCGTCCTCGTCTCGGGCAGCAAGGCGGACGAGGTTCGCCAGCTCGGCGAAACCCTGCGCCATGCCTTCGAAGAACGCATCTTCGAGGTCGGCAAACAATCGGTGAACGCGAACGTCAGCATCGGCGGCACGTTGATCGGCGAGAAGAACGCCAACGCCCAGGCCGTGCTCGCGCAAGCCAGTACCGCGCTGCGCACGGCTCAGACCGAAGGCGGCAACCGCGTCAATGTGTTCGATCCGGGAGCCAAGGACAAGGCCGACGAGGAGAAGAACAAGCACTGGCTGACCTTGGTCAAGGACGCCCTCGCCAACAACGGCTTCGTGCTGTTTTACCAGCCGATCATCAGCCTGCACGGCGCCGAGGGAGAGTTCTACGAAATCCTGCTGCGCATGAACGGACCCAAGGGCGAGATTGGGCCGGCTTTCTTCATGCCCATCGCCGAACAGCACGGCCTGCTCTCGCACATCGATCGCTGGGTCATCTCGGCTGCGATCAAGGCGTTGGCCGAGCGCGAGAAAGCCGGCCACAAGACGACGTTCTTCGTCAAACTGACGCCGCAGTCGCTGGACGACCAGACCCTGCTGCCATGGATCGCGCAGCAGCTGAAGAACGCACGCCTGCGCGGCGATGCCCTTGTATTCGAGATGCCGGAAAGCAAGGTCGTGACCAGCCTCAAGCCGGCGCGTGCCTTCGTCACGGGCCTGAAGCAGATCCACTGCGGATTCGCGCTCGAGCAATTCGGCTCCGGGCTCAATTCCTTCCAGTTGCTCAAGCACGTCGACGCGAACTACCTCAAGCTCGACCGCAACTTCATGGCCGAACTGCCGAAAAACAAGGAACACCAGGAAAAGATCAAGGAACTGTGCGACCAGGCGCACCACGCCGGCAAGCTCACCGTCGCCGAGTTCGTCGAGGATGCGGCCAGCATGTCGATCTTGTTCTCCTGCGGAGTGAACTTCGTGCAGGGCAATTTCCTGCAGGAACCCGAGAAGGTGATGGCTTACGAGACGGCATAACGTCCCGCGGCTCGGCTACAATATGCGCGTTTTGCCCATCCGCAGGAGCCGCGCATGCCCGCCAAGATCAAGTACAAACGCATCCTGCTCAAGCTTTCCGGCGAAGCCCTGCTCGGCAAGGCCGACTACGGCATCGACCCGCAGATGATCGGCCGCCTGGCGCGCGAGACAATCGAAGTGCAGCAAGCCGGCGTCGAGGTCGGCATCGTCATCGGCGGCGGCAACATCTTTCGCGGCGAGGGGCTGGCCGCCACCGGCATGGACCGCGTAACCGGCGACAACATGGGCATGCTGGCCACGGTGATCAACGCACTGGCGATGCAGGACGCGCTCGAGAAACTCGGCGCAAGGGCGCGCGTGATGAGCGCGATCAA
>DASTAL010000364.1:0-1264 GCA_035712685.1 Rudaea sp.
GCGCAAGCGCGGCCTGCGCCTGTGCACCCAGGGCTGGGACATCAACGCGCTCTCGATCCTGTTCCGCGAATTGCAGACGCTCGCCGGTGCCTGCGGCCGCTATGGCCTGCTCGACGTCGGCGAACGCCTGTTCGCGATGGAGAATTTCCTCGCGCCGTTCGTGCAGAACGTCACGATTCCGGACGTTGCGCAGACCGAGGCCTTCACGATGCAACTGGCGGGCCTGGACCTGCTGATTGCACAGCACGAAGAACGCCACATCGAACCGGCGGTCACCCAGGCCGCGCAACTGACCGTGGCGCCCGCGCGCGCCGGCAGCTATCCGTTGCAAGTGACGCCGCCGCCGGAATACTGGAAGCGTTTCGGGCCTGTGCCCGCACGACCCGCTCCGGCAAGCACACCGAAACCGGCGCCGCCGCATGCCGCGGTGCCCGCGCAAAAACCGCCAGCGCCTGCGATACCAACCACGACAGCAACCGTCGCAGCACCGATTGCGGCAGCACCGATTGCGGCGGCGCCGACCACCGCCGAGCAACGCAAGGTGTTCCATTTGAGCGACGGCAACCCGCTGGCCTGCGAGATCGACCAGAAAATCGAGGCGGCCGGATACGAATTGACCCTGCTCGACCGCGTCGACGAACTCAAGGAAGTGCTCGCCGCATTCGCACCGCACCTCGTCGTCGTCGATGCGCCGTTCCAGGACGCGCTCGAATCCGTCGGCGACATGGTCAAGGCTGCGCGCACGCGGCTGGGCCGGCGCCTGGCCCTGCTCGCGTTTTCCGATTCCGCCGAATTGCCGGTGCGCCTGCGCGCGATGCGGGCCGGCGCGGACAGTTTCATTCCGCTGCCGGCGCAGTCCGGCGACGTGATGGGCCGCATCGCCGAATTGCTGGATGCGGAAACATCCGATCCGTTCCGCGTGCTGATCGTCGAGGACGACCGTTCGCAGGCGATGTTCGCCGAATCGATCCTGCGCAAGGCCGGCATGCACACGCTGGCGGCGACCGATCCGCTCGCCGCGCTCGACCAACTCGACGAATTCAAACCCGAACTGATCCTCATGGATTTGTACATGCCCAATTGCTCGGGCATGGAACTGACCGCGATCATCCGCGAGCGCGAAGCGTTCATCAACACGCCGATCGTGTTCCTTTCGGGCGAGCACGACGAGGAAAAGCACTTCGAGGCGCTCAATGCCGGCGGCGACGATTTCCTGTCCAAGCCGATCCGTCCGAAGCACCTGATTTCCGCGGTGACGAACCGC
>DASTAL010000365.1:0-4728 GCA_035712685.1 Rudaea sp.
AGTCGCGGAACTCGATGACCTTCGGCAGCTTGTAGCCGGTCAGGTTTTCCTTGGCATATGCGCGGATCGTTTCTGCGGTCAGGCCGGGATCCTTGCGTACCACCACGACTTTCACCGCCTCGCCGGATTTCTCGTCGGGAATGCCCACGGCGGCGACTTCGAGCACGCCGGGACAATGCGCGACCACGTCCTCGATTTCGTTCGGATAGACGTTGAATCCGGAAACCAGGATCATGTCTTTCTTGCGGTCGACGATGTAGAAATAGCCTTTTTCGTCCATGCGCGCGACGTCGCCGGTGTGCAGCCAGCCGTCGGCGTCGAGCACCTTGTCGGTTTCGTCCGGACGCTGCCAGTAGCCTTTCATCACCTGCGGGCCGCGAACGCACAACTCGCCGGGCTGGCCGACCGGCAGGGAATTGCCGTCGTCGTCGCGAATGTCGACGTCGGTCAACGGAATCGGCAAGCCGATCGAACCGTTGTATTCGGCGAGATTGAGCGGATTCATGCACGCGGCCGGCGAGGTTTCGGTCAGACCGTAGGCTTCGACCAGGGTCACGCCGGTGGTTTTCTTCCAGCGCTCGGCGACGCTGCGCTGCACCGCGGTGCCGCCGCCGAGGGTCAGGTGCAGGGCGGAAAAATCCACCTTGTCGAATCCGGGCGTGTTGAGCAGGCCGTTGAACAACGTGTTGACGCCGGTGATCGCGGTCATGCGGATGCCGCGCAGGATCTTGACGAACCCGGGCATATCGCGCGGATTGGTGACCAGATGATTCAAGCCGCCGAATTTCATGAACACAAGGCAGTTCGCGGTCAGCGCGAAGATATGGTACAGCGGAATCGCGGTGACGATCACTTCTTCGCCTTCGCGCACGTCGCGGTCGATCCATGCCGAGGCCTGCTGCATGTTGGCGACGAGGTTGCCGTGCGTGAGCATGGCGCCCTTGGCCACGCCGGTGGTGCCGCCGGTGTATTGCAGGAAGGCGATGTCGTCGTGGCCGATGTCGACCTTTGGCGGCGCAGAACGCGCACCGCGCGCAAGTGCGGTATTGAAACGGACGGCATGATCGATACGGTAGGCCGGCACCATCTTCTTGACGCGCCTGACCACAAAATTCACCAGCGCCGATTTCGGCATGCCGAGCAGGTCGCCGAGGCCGGTGGTGATGATGTGCTTGACCGGCGTGTCGTGCAGCACTTCGGCCAGGGTCGCGGCGAAGTTGTCGAGCACCACGATCGCGCTCACGCCGGCGTCGTGTAGCTGATGCCGCAGTTCACGCGCCGTGTACAACGGGTTGGTGTTGACGACCGTGAGTCCCGCGCGCAACGCGCCGAAGATCGCCACCGGATACTGCAACACGTTCGGCAGCATGATCGCGACGCGATCGCCGCGCTCGAGCTTGATGTCGTTGCGCAGATACGCGGCGAAGCGGCGGCTGAGGCGGTCGATGTCCGCGTAGGTCAGGGTGCGGCCCATGTTCTCGAACGCCGGCCGGTGCGCGAAGCGTTCGCAGGCGGTTTCCAGGACCTGGGCAAGCGAGCTGAACTGTTTCGTATCGACCTGAGCCGGCACGCCTGGGGGGTAATTGGCCAGCCATGGCCTTTGAAAATCAGGCCTTTCAAAATCTGGCCGTTCCATATCGCTCATGTCGTGTCGCTTCCCCGATTGCGCAGTAGTGCCGATTTCAACACGGGCAGGAAAGCCCGGCAAGCTGCATTGCGGCGCAGTGCGCAAAAGCGCAGGATGGGCACATGAAGTGGTTTCCGGCCCTGATCGTGTTATTGCTGCTCGCGGGATGTCATCGCACCCCCGACGAGCAGCGCATCCGCGACGCCATCACGGCGATGCAGGCGGCGGTCGAAGTGCGCGAGCCGCGCGGATTCATGCGCTACGTCAGTGCCGATTTCACCGGCAACGACGGACAAGTCGACCGGGATGGCCTGCACAACCTGTTGCGTGCGCAAGTGTTGCGCAACGAATCCGTCGGCGTGACGCTCGGGCCGATCGACGTCGACCTGCAAGGCGACCGTGCGACCGTGCACGTCACTGCCACGCTGACCGGCGGCTCGGGCGGATTGCTGCCCGAGCACGGGTCCATCTACGCGATTACCAGCGGCTGGAAACGCGAAGGCGGCGAATGGAAGTGCTTCAACGCCGCCTGGCAACAGAGGCTTTAAGCCGCTTTCGCGCCACCCGCAAGCTGGCGCAGCACATACGGCAGGATGCCGCCATGGCGGTAGTACTCGACCTCTTTCGGCGTCAGCAGCAGCACGCGCACCTTGAATTTTTTCTCGCCTGCCGAGCCCTTGGCCACGACTTCGACGTCCTTCGCGGCACCGTCGTCGAGTCCGGCGATGTCGAAGACTTCGTCGCCCTTGAGTCCGAGCGACTGCGCATTCTCGCCGTCGCGGAACTGCAGCGGCAGCACGCCCATGCCGACCAGATTCGAACGGTGGATGCGCTCGAAACTTTCGGCGATCACTGCCTTGATGCCGAGCAGCAACGTGCCCTTGGCGGCCCAGTCGCGCGACGAGCCGGTGCCATATTCCTTGCCGGCCAGCACGACCAGCGGCACGTTTTCCTTCTTGTACAGCATGGCCGCGTCGTAAATAGATAATTTTTCTGGCAACTTTTCCTTGTTAGAGAAATGCAGTGTGTTGCCGCCTTCCTCGCCGCCGAGCATCAGGTTCTTGATGCGGATGTTGGCGAAGGTGCCGCGTACCATCACGTCGTCGTTGCCGCGACGCGAGCCGTAGGAGTTGAAGTCGGCCTTGGTCACGCCGCGTCCCTGCAGGAACTGGCCGGCGGGCGAGGTCGCCTTGATGTCGCCGGCGGGCGAGATGTGGTCGGTGGTGATCGAGTCGCCGAACAGGCCGAGGCAGCGCGCGCCGCGGATGTCGGCAATGCGGCCCGGCTGCATGGTCATGCCGTCGAAGTAAGGCGGATTCTTGATGTAGGTGGACTTCGCATCCCAGCCGTAACGCTCGCCCTTGGGCGCATCGATCTGGTTCCAGCGCGAATCGCCCTTGAACACGTCGGCATAATTGTGCTTGAACATCTCCGGGCCGATCGTGCGCGCGATGACGTCACCGATCTCCTTGTTCGTCGGCCAGATGTCCTTGAGGAACACGTCCTTGCCGTCGCTGCCCTTGCCGAGCGGTTGCGTGGTCAGGTCGATGTCGACTGTGCCGGCCAGCGCGTAGGCGACGACGAGCGGCGGCGAGGCGAGATAGTTCATCTTCACTTCGGGGTGGACGCGGCCTTCGAAATTGCGGTTGCCGGACAGCACCGAGGCCACGACGAGGTCGCCTTCGCCGACGCCCTTGCTGATCTCGGGCGGCAGCGGCCCGGAATTGCCGATGCAGGTCGTACAGCCGTAGCCGACGAGGAAGAAATCGAGTTTTTCCAGATACTCCAAGACGCCGGCTTTCTTGAGGTAATCGGTCACGACCAGCGAGCCGGGCGCGAGCGAGGTCTTCACCCAGGGCTTGACCTTCAGGCCCTTGGCGACCGCATTGCGCGCGAGCAGCCCGGCGCCGAGCATCACCGCCGGATTCGAGGTGTTCGTGCACGAGGTGATCGCGGCGATGACCACGGCGCCATCACGCAGTTTGAAATCCTCGTTGCCGAAAGAGACCTGCGCTTCTCCCGCGGTAGCGCCTTCCCTCACCTTGCGGTTGGCGGAGAGTGCCGGAATCGAGGCCTGTGCATTCTTGCGCATGTCCGACAGCAGCACGCGGTCTTGTGGACGCTTGGGTCCGGCCAGCGACGGCTTCACGTCGGCCATGTCCAGTTCCAGCGTCGAGGAGTATTCCGGATGTGGCGAATCCGGCGCATGCCACAGGCCCTGCGCCTTCGCATACCCTTCGACGAGGCGGATATGGCCTTCGTCGCGTCCGGACAGCCGCAAGTAATTGATCGCCTCGGCGTCGATCGGGAAGATGCCGCAGGTTGCGCCGTATTCGGGCGCCATGTTGCCGATCGTGGCGCGGTCCGCCAGCGGCAGGTGCTGCAGGCCGTTGCCGAAAAACTCGACGAACTTGCCGACCACACCGTGCTTGCGCAGCATCTGGGTGACGGTAAGCACGAGATCAGTGGCGGTCGCGCCTTCCGGCAACTTGCCCGTGAGTTTGAAGCCGACCACCTGCGGAATCAGCATGGACGATGCCTGGCCGAGCATCGCGGCTTCGGCTTCGATGCCGCCGACGCCCCAGCCGAGCACGCCCAGCCCGTTGATCATCGTGGTGTGCGAGTCCGTACCGAACACGGTGTCGGGGAAGGCCCAGGTCGTGGCGTCCTTGTCCGCGGCCATGACCACGCGACCGAGGTATTCCAGGTTCACCTGGTGCACGATGCCGGTGCGCGGCGGCACGACCTTGAAATTATCCAGCGCGTTCTGGCCCCAGCGCAGGAAGGCGTAGCGTTCCTTGTTGCGGTCGAATTCAATCTTGACGTTGAGGTCAAGCGCATCGGCCTTGCCGAACACATCGACTTGCACGGAATGGTCGATGACCAGCTCCGAAGGGATCAGCGGGTTGATCTTCTTCGCGTCGCCGCCCAGGCGCACGATCGCATCGCGCATCGCGGCGAGATCGACCACGCAGGGCACGCCGGTGAAATCCTGCAGCACGACGCGTGCCGGCATGAACGCGATTTCGGTGTCGGGCTCCTTCTTCGCGTCCCAGTTCGCGACCGCCTCGATTTCCTTCGCGGTCACATTGACGCCGTCC
>DASTAL010000366.1:0-8429 GCA_035712685.1 Rudaea sp.
TTCTTGCGCTTCATGCGGCCTTTACGTAGTTTTGATCTTGCGATAATAACAGGCGGCCGGTATCATTCGCGGCCCTGCGCAAGCAGACGCACACCTGCCCAGGTGGCGGAATTGGTAGACGCACTAGTTTCAGGTACTAGCGGGTAAAACCGTGGAGGTTCGAGTCCTCTCCTGGGCACCATACAAACGCCAAAAGGCCCGCATCGCGCGGGCTTTTTTGTTTATGGGATCAGCGTAGCCAGCCACAGCGAAATCCCGCCCAGTGCCGAGCCGATTGCGATGGCGGCGAGGACGTCGCTGGGATAGTGCAGGCCGAGCACGACACGCGATGCGGCGATCAGCGCGCACAACGTGAACAGCAGCGGCGCGAGCGCGGGAAAATAGGCGAGCGCGACGATGCTGAAGCTTACCGCGTGCAACGTGTGGCCCGATGGGAAACTGAACTCGTCCAGCGGCGGCACGTGCGCGACGACACCGTCGCAACAACGGAACGGGCGCGGCCGGCGCGTCCAGCGCTTGAGCCATCGGTACAGCGCGAGTGCGACGGCGCCGGTCGCCAGCATGTGCGCCGCCGCAAACGCACCGCGCGTTCCGCCGCAAGCGGCAAGCACCAGCATCAGCACATACCACACGACGCCATCGCCGAGCCGGCTGACGATGCCGAAGAACCGGCCGACCGCGCGACGCGCACCCCAGCGGTTGGCGGCAAGGCAAAGGCGTTGGTCAAATACCGGCAACGACGATGGGCTGGTCATGGTTCTTGTCCGCGGTCAGGCGCTTGAGTCGGGTTTCGAAATCGGCCACGACCGAGTCCGGCGACAGCGTCGCGATGCGCAGCCGTGCATTGCGGCCCATCGTGCCGCGCAACACCGGGTCGACGCCGATCGCGTACGTCGCGCTGACGAAGCCGCGCGTGTCGTCCACGCGCACGCGCATGCCGCCAATGCCGTCGGCGAGGTATTCGTGCGCCGCGCCACGGTCGAACGCGACCACGGCCAGCCCGCTGGCCATGGCCTCGAGCGTGACGTTGCCGAATGTCTCGGACAGGCTCGGAAATAGGAACAGGTCGGCGCTGGCGTAATGCCGCGCCAGATCCTCGCCGGTGCGCATGCCGGCAAAGATGAAATCCGGATTCGCCGCGGCAAGTTCCGCGCGCACCGGGCCGTCGCCGACCCAGACGAAGCGCGCTTCCGGCACGCGCGCCTGCAGGGCGCGAAACGCGCGTACCGCCAGGTCGAGGTTCTTCTCCTGCGCGATGCGGCCGACGTACAGCGCGACCGGCGTGTCGGCATCGACTGCCCAGGCGGCGCGCAATTGCGGATCGCGCCGGGCGGGGGCGAACAGGGTCGTATCCACCGCGCGACGCATCACGCTGACGTTGTCGATGCCCAGTTCGGCGAGTTCCTGCGCCAGCGCGCGGGTCGGCACCAGCGTCGTCGCCGCGCGCCGGTGGAAGCGACGCAGGTACGCCTGCACCAGCGGCGTGGCCCAGCCGACGCCGTAATGCGCCGCATAGTTGTCGAAGCGCGTGTGGAAACCGGTGCAGACCGGAATGCCGAGGCGTCGCGCCGCGCGCAGCGCGGACCATCCCAGAGGACCTTCCGTGGCCACGTAAACCACGTCCGGGGCGGTTGCCTGCCAGTCGCGGCGCAGTTGGGCGCCGGCAGGCAGGCCCATGCGCAATCCCGGATAGCGCGGCAGCGCGATGCTGGGCAGGTAGAGCGGCACGATGCCCGGTTCCGACACCTGGTCGGGCCGCCGTGGCCGCACCACTTGCACCGAGTGTCCGCGGGCGGCCAGACCGTGCGCGAGCTCGCGCACGGTCAGGGCGACGCCGTTGATCTCGGGTGGATAGGTTTCGCTGACGAGGCTGACGCGCATATATATCCGACCCTGCTGCAAGTGCAGGCAGGGTGACGCGTCAATGTTGCGGCTGCTTGATGCCGACGTTACTCGCGCATGACGGAGCGCAGCGTTCGTCGATGGCTCGATAAACGCGAAAACCTCAGTGAAAAACAAAAAAGGCCCGCGCAATGCGGGCCTTTTACTCACGGGATTTCCGGCGCGTCCTTGCGCCGACTTCCGATGCATCACTCGTTCGGCGGCACGTCGTCGAAACCGTCGGCGAACAGCACGATGGGATCGCTGTCGGTGGCCGTGTTGTCGGCCATATTGACGTCGAGTTGGCCCAGCGGCGGTGCCACCGTCGCCGTGAAGTCGACCCTCTGCTCGACCGTGCCGACACCCGCCGTGACGGTGAACGTGGCCGACTCGCCCGCCGCCAGCGTTACCGTGGCGTCGATCGCTCCGCTGCCGCTCGCGGCGGAGCAGGAGCCTGCGCCGGCGGCCGCGCAAGTCCAGCCACTGAAGCCGGCCAGGCCCGCCGGCACCGGCACCAGCACACGCGCATTCACCGTTGGTGTCGCTCCGGAATTGACCACCGCCACGGTGTAAACCGCGTTCTGTCCCTGCTGCAAATTCACGCGCTGGTTGCGTACGGAAACGCCGAGGTCCACGTTCGTCGAAGGCGACGTGGCGCAGGACGGCAGGCTGCTGACCAACTGAACGTCGTCGAGCCAGTAACCGGTCTTGGCAACGACGTTGTCGCTGCCGACGCGCCAACGGAACTGCACGTTCTGCCCTGCGCTGGTCGGCGGCAGCAGCGCGTCCACGTCCTGATAAGCGCCCGTGTTGCCGGACCAGGCCTGGCGACCCGCCAACGGATTGCCATAACTGCTCGAGACCGCGCGCGTGTAGCCTCCGCTCACGAAACTTCCGCCGGCCGTCAGGATGTCGTTGAACGTGGAGCCGCCATCCAGGCTGATCTCGAGCACGGCGCCATCGTAGGCGGTGGTGCCGCTACCCGATTCCAGATCGTATTTCTGGCGGAATTTCAGATGCGATTCCACTGCCATCGGCACGGCGACGACGGGCGACGTCAAGCGCTTGTCGCTGATGTTGCTCGGATCATCGGTAAAAGCCGCATTGGGCGCAGAGTTCGGCGTCGTCGTGCTGGTCAGCCACGGATTGCCCACCCCGGTGTTGGCATTGGTCCAGCCAGACGGTAACGCCGGAGCGATGACACCGTCGAAATTCTCGATCGACGTCGTGGTCGTGCTCGTGCCGCCCACCGTGAGGTTCTTGACGACGGTACCGAGCGGGTTGCCGGCATCGCTGAGGTTCCAGGTCAACACGAGCGGCGCTCCGCAAGCCAGGCCGGGATCGACGAGGAACGGGAAATTCCGCGCAGTCGCCGCGCCGCCTGCGCCGAGGCTGCCGTAATCGCGCGGCAAATCCGTTTGCACGACGCCACCGGTAGGCTGCAGTTCGGCCACCACGTCCGTCGTGCCGCCGGAGCCGACGTTGCGCAAGCCGAGGTCGTAGCTGACCAATTCGCCCGGGTCCGGCAGGCCGTTGGCCGGCGTGGCGTTCTCGGAAGTCTGGGTGAAACTGTCGGCGACGACGACCGGGACGGTGACGGCCTGCAGGTTGTATCCGACCAGCGCAAAATCCTGATCCAGTGCCGAGGCATTGCCCGGCACGCCGTCGCCGGCAATGTTCGCGGCCGTAACCGTGATCGCGACACTGGAACCGGTCGCGATGCCGGCCGGCAGGAATACGCTTTCGAGGTTGTTGCGCGTGTCCGCACTGCCGCCGGTGATCGAGCTGCCGCCGCTGAAGACGTTGCCCTTGTAAATGTTGCCGTTCACGTTGACGGCGAGATCCAGATTGTTGACCCAGGCCGCGCCGCTGGTCGATCCGGGTTTATCAGTCCACGCCAGCGAAATGCGCAGGGGCTTCGTTGCGTCGACCACGGTGCCCGTGAAAACCCGGGCCTGGCCGGTCGCAGTGAACATCTTGCCGGCGTCTTCATCGCTGAGGATGCGCGACACGCCGTCGAACGAACGGTCGAGATCGAGCAATCCCAGGCCCTGGTTGTTCGACGGCAGGGTGTCGTTGGCGCCCGTGCCGTTCATGTAATGCGCAGCGTTGGTCAGGAACGCCTTGGTCATGGCCGGGGATGGTGGCGTCAGCGACTGATTGATGAACCATTGCCGTACCAGTGCGGCGGCACCCGCGGTGGCCGGGGTCGAGTGGCTGGTGCCGCTCGAAGCCGTGTACCACTGCTGTCCGCCGGTGGGGAAGAAGTTCGACGTGCCGGGGCCGGCGCACACGCCGGTGGCGTCGAACGCCGCCGCCGCGCCGCCGTTGACGCTGACCGAGGGGTCGAACTGGCTCGCCTGCCATACGCCGCCGCTCACGTGCGTGCCCGGAGCGACGATATCGGGTTTCTTGCGGCCATCGGATGTGGGGCCACGCGACGAGAAAGAGATGATGTCATTGGCGCTGTCCGCGCCGGTATCGGCAATGCCGCATTGATCGGCAGCACCGAACGCCTGCACGTTCTCGGAGGCTCCGACCGTGATCACGTTTTTAGCGGTTCCCGGCTCGCCGACTGTGTTGGCGCCGGAGCCGTCGTTGCCTGCAGCGAACACGATGACCTGTTCCTGGTTGCCCGCCGTGCCCGACTGCGCATCGCGCACCAGCGTGTCGTAGAACTGCGAGTCGGCGGTATAGTTGTTGTTGCTCGCGCCCCAGGAATTGCTGCTGATACGCGCGCCGTCGGCGTAAGCGGCGCTTTCCAGGGTACCGTAATTGGGCGAGGTGAAAGTGCCGGGATCGAAAATCACCGACGAGCCGATCTTCACGAACGGCGCCACGCCAAGGTCGTAATGGAAGCCGGATGCGTCGACATGCGGCGCGGCATTGAAGGGAGATGCCGTGCCCACGTAGCCACCGATGATGTGCGAGTTGAGGGTACCGTGGCCGTCCTGCCCGGCGAGGGTGCTGCCCGTATTCGGCGTTCCGACCAAGCGGTTATAGACGATGCGGCTGGTACCGTTGTAAACACCGCCCACGTGCAAGGCGAAGTGGTTGGGATTTTGCGTGCCGTTATCGATGCCCGAATCCGTCAGGTTCACCACGAAGCCGCTGGCGTCGAACTGCGCCTGCGTGAAGCCATGGTCGGCCAGCCATTGCAGGTGGCTGCCGGCGACCGGATTGTTTCCCGACAGCTGCCCGGTGATGATGCGGTCCTGGCGCTCGTCCATCTTGTGCGGCAAGGCGTACGACTGGATCGATACGACGTCGGGCTGCGCGGCGAGTGCCGCCAACAGGCCCGCCGATGCTTCCACCACCAGGTTGCGGTAGTGGTCGATCGCGTAATCCTGCACGACGTGCGCATTGCCGAGCACAGCTAAAGTTTCCGCGTTGACCGGCGCATCGACGAACAGCTGTACCGAAAGCAGGCCGCCTTGCATACCGACCTTCAGCGCATCGGGATCGACGCGTTCGGCTTCTGCGTAGGGCGCAGCGTACTGCACAGCCCCAGCTTTCAGGCGCGAGGCCAGCGAGGCGCCCAGTTGTTGCAAGGCTTCGGTCCGGCCATAGACAACGTACGCGTTTTCCGGAATCGGCGTGACGATGTCCACGCCGCTGCTGCTCAGCGCCGCATACCACTCGGGGCGGATCGGGCCGCTGAATTGCACCAGTGCCATGCCGGTGCCGCCGGGCTTGCCGAAACTGCGCTGCGCGCGTTCGCGCGCGACGCTGCCCGTGGTATCGAGGACGCCGCTGTTGAGCAGGATCAGGTTCATGCGATCGGCAAGCACGGCACCGGCCATCGCCGTATTGCCTGCCGTCAACGTGACCAGGCTGAAAGCGTCATAGTCCACGGCCTTTCCGGGCGCGGCGGCAAGGCGATACTTCGAGTCGCGCGCCACGACGAATTTGTGTTCGTTGCCCGCGCTGCGGTAGGTATCGAGTTGCAGGTCGAGCAGCGCAGGCAGTTTTTCTCCGGCGACCTTGATCTCGGCAGGTCGCGGCGGCTGCGCCAGAGGATTGCCGGCACGCAAATCGGACATGCCACCGGCCAGCGCGACCGCAACAGCGGCCGTCAGAATCGTCATTTTCATTGGAGCCCCAGATCGTGTGATGCCGCGGCTTGCGCTTCCCTGGCGCAAGCCACTGCGTTGTCCTAGCGGCCGGACAACCTTCGTCCAGCCACCCCCGCCCGGATTATCGCGAGAGAGTTGCCATGTGCGCAAGGACCGTCACATGACAACCGTCGCGCGGGCATCACAACCTGTGGCGCATGCCGCGAACTACGGCAAGTCCTTCGATTCCGGCGCATCGCGCAGGCGCACCTCGTCCGGCGCCGGAACGCGGATTTCCGCCTTGCCCGCCTTTTTCAGCGCGGCGTTCAGTGCGGCCAACTCGCTTTTCCGCACGCCATCCCACTGCTTGAGTGCGCGCTCGAGTCGCTGATCGGCGGCAGCGACGACATCGCGCTGTGGCTGCGTCGGCGCACGGTCGCTGCCTTCCAGATCCGCGGCGACGGCGGAAAGCACGCCGCCGATATCGCCCAGATTCTCGCTGTCCGCGCCCGCGCCGGACTGCAGCGACCCGACGACAGACCGGTATTTGCCGATCGCGTCCTGCACCGGCTTGCCGCCCGCGCCATCCCCGAGTTTGTCGAGTTGCTCCCCGACATCCTTGATCTGGCCGTAGGCGACGTAATCGCGCTCGAGGGACTTGCCCACCTCGCCGGCAAAAACAAGCGCCGCGTTCAACGCGCTGGCATCCAGCGGTACGCGCGGATCGGCGACGATCCTGAGCGGCGCGGTCTGCGTCTTGCCGTCGATGGTCAAGGCGATGGTGTAATCGCCCGGCGCAACGACCATGCCCTGCGGCAGGATCGGCGTGCCATCGTGCCACACCGCATTGATGCCGAAGTCGTAGTGCACGGCACGCGGTCGGGCAAGGCGCAGGTCCCACACGAACCGATGCATGCCGGCCGCGGCGGAAAGCTGCGCGGGCGGCTGTGTCCATTCCTTGGCGAAATAGCGTTCCGCCTCCGGGTCCGCCTCCGGCACGTCGCTGGCGAAGCCGCGCACGACGCGTCCGCTCGCATCGCGGATTTCCAACGCGACCTTATGCGCATTGCGGGCAAGTCGATAATCGATGACGGCGCCGGTCGGAGGATTCTCGCCGAGTGCGGTATCCGCCGGCGGCGGCGTGTCCTTGTTCTGGCTGCCGCGCACGCGGATCGCCGGCGCCGGAGCGAACAGCACGTCGGCGTTCGCGGCCAGCTTCGCGTGCTGGCGCAGCGGGCTCAGATCGTCCAGAACCCAGATTGCGCGACCTTGCGTGGCGACGATGAGATCGCCGTCGTGCACGAGCAGGTCGCGCACCCAGGCCGTCGGCAGGTTGCGTTGCAGCGATTGCCAATGCGCGCCGTCGTCGAAGGAGACGAACACGCCGACATCGGTTCCAGCGTAGAGCAGTCCGGCCGTGGTCGGATCGGAGCGCACCACGTCGGTGAAATGTCCCGCAGGCAGCCCCGCGCTGATGTCGGCCCAGGTCTTGCCGCCGTCGTGCGTGCGCAGGATGCGCGGCGCGAAGTCGTCCTGGCGGTGATTGTCGACCGCGACGTACGCCGTGTCTTTCACCGCGGCGGAAACGTCGACGCTGGCGATCTTCGCCCACGCCGGCACGAGTTTCGGGGTGACGTTCGCCCAGCTCTGGCCGCCATCGCGTGTGCGCTGGATGATGCCGTCGTCGGTGCCGATCCAGATTTCGTCGTTGTCGCGCGGCGACAGGCCGATGGAGAAAATCACGCCGTAGCCGCAGGCGCGGGCCGCGGCGGGCGCAAGGTTCTTGTCGCAATCCTTCGCGCCGGATTGTTTCGCCGACAGGTCGGGACTGATCGTCTGCCAGGTCGCGCCCTTGTCCAGCGAGCGGAACAGCACCTGTGCGCCCTGATACAGCGGATACGGGGCGATTGGCGATACCGCAATCGGCGTGATCCAGGTGTAGCGGTATTTCACCGCGGTCGGCCGCTCGCCGTAAGTCGAAAGCGGCCACGGCGAGATGTTCTGCACCTCGCCGGTGCGCGCATCCCAGCGCGACAGGCGGCCGCCGAGGCCGGAGCCATAGACGATGTTTGCATCCTGCGGATCGGGAATGTCGTAGTCGCGCTCGTCGCCGCCGACCGGGTGCCAGTCACGGAAGCTCAGTGCACCGTAATCGCTGCGGCTCGACGCGCCGACCGTGCCGGAATCCTGCTGGCCGGAATAGATCCAGTACGGGAAGCGGTTGTCGGCGGCGAGGTGGTAGAACTGCCCGGTCGGCTGGTTGTACCAGTCGCTCCAGTGCGCGCCGCCATCGACGGTCACGACCGTGCCCTGGTCGCTGGCGGTGACGATGTGGTCGGTGTGCTTGGGATTGATCCAGACGAAATGATAGTCGTCGCCGCCCGGAGCGCCCTTGAAGACGCGCCAGGACTTGCCGCCGTCGTCGGAAACGCGGATCGATTGCCCAGCCGAATAGATGCGGTCGCGATTCGACGGATCGACCGCGATGCGGCA
>DASTAL010000367.1:0-2113 GCA_035712685.1 Rudaea sp.
GCGGGCATGCCACAGGTCGTCGCTTGGTGCCGCGAATATTTCGGCGACAAGCTCTAGCGTGACACGGCATAATCGCCTGACGCGTTTTCCGGAAGTCCCGTGATGCCCCAACTGTCTGTCGTCGTGCCGGTGTTCAACGAGCGCGGCAATATCGTTCCGCTGCTCACCGAGATCACGACTGCATTGCGCGGCAAGGTCGATTTCGAGGTCGTCTACGTCGACGACGCGAGCCGCGACGACTCGCTCGCCGTGCTCGCCCAGGCCAAGACGCAGTTTCCCGAATTGCGCGTTTTGCGGCATCTGGCGCAAAGTGGGCAAAGCACGGCGGTGCGCACGGGCATCCGCGCCGCGCGCGGCGCGTGGATCGCCACCCTCGACGGCGACGGCCAGAACGATCCGGCGGATATCCCGAAACTGATCGCCGCGCGCGATTCGGGGCCGGCCGACGTGAAGCTTTACGCCGGCTGGCGCGTGAACCGCAAGGACTCCGGCAGCAAACGCTGGGCCTCGAAGATCGCCAACGCAATCCGTTCGCGCCTGCTGCGCGACGCCACGCCCGACACCGGCTGCGGCATCAAGCTGATCGAACGCGCCGCCTTCCTCGACCTGCCCTACTTCGACCACATGCATCGCTATCTGCCCGCACTGATGCAGCGCGCCGGCTGGAAAACCGTGAGCGTGCCGGTCAACCATCGTCCGCGCGGCAGTGGCGCGTCCAAGTACAACAACCTCAGTCGCGCCCTCGTCGGCATTGCCGACTTGCGCGGCGTGGCGTGGCTGATCAAACGCAGCAAGAAGACGGACGTCGAGGAAGTCTGACGCGCATGGCCGCATCCGCGTTGCTGCAACTGCAAGGCGTGAGCCGCCGCCTGGCCGGTCGTACCATCGTCGAGGACCTGACACTCTCGCTCGATCGTGGCTGCGTGCTCGGCCTGCTCGGCGTCAACGGCGCGGGCAAATCCACGACCTTGCGCGTGATCGCCGGCGTGCTCGCGCCGAGCGCAGGCAAGGTGTCGTTCGACGGACGCGATTTCGGCGAAGAACCGGCGTTGGCGCGGCGCCTGGGCTATCTGCCGGAGACGCCGCCGCTGTATGCCGAATTGCGCGTCGACGAATACCTTGCATTCTGCGCACGACTGCGCGGCATGCGCGCGGCGAATGCGCGCAAGGCAGTGGATCGGGTGACCGAGCGCTGCGGCTTGGGCGACATGCGCCGGCGCCTGTGCGGCAATTTGTCCAAAGGCTACGCGCAGCGAGCCGGCATCGCCCAGGCCATCGTCCACGATCCGGACCTGATCGTGCTCGACGAGCCGGCCTCGGGACTGGATCCCGTGCAGGCGGCGTCGGTCCGCGAGCTGGTGCGCGAACTCGGCCGCGAGCGAGCGGTGGTCCTGTCGACGCACCTGTTGCACGACGTCACTGCCTGCTGCGGGCGCGTGGCGATCCTGCATCGCGGCCGTTTGCGCCACGACGGCGCACTGACCGATCTGGCCGCTGCCGGAACAGGCAGCGATTCGCTGGAAACCGTTTTCTTCCGCATCGCCAGCGGCGGTGACGCGCAGGCTGCCGCATGAGCCTCGTCGTCGCCCGCAACGAATGGCGACGCCTGTTCGCACAACCGCTGGCGTGGGCGTTGCTCGCCGCCGTGCTCGCCGTGCTCGCGTATTTCTTCCTGCTGACCCTGCAGGGATTCCTGGTGCTGATGCCGAAATTGGCCGGCCTGCCGTCGGCGCCGGGCGCGACCGATCTCGTCGCCCTGCCGCTGATGCGCGCGGTTGGCAGCGTGCTCCTGCTGGTCGTGCCCCTGCTCGGCATGCGCGCCATCGCCGGCGAGCGCCAGTCCGGCACGCTGGCCTTGCTGCAATCGTCCGGGATCGGTAATACGCGCATCGTGCTCGGCAAGTTCATCGCGCTGTGCGGGTTTTTCGTGCTGTTGATAGCGCTTGCGCTGGCCATGCCGGCCAGCCTCGCCATCGGCACGCATCCGGATTGGGGCCGACTCGTCGCGGGAGCGTTCGGATTGATCCTGTTCGCCGCGGCGCTGACTGCCGTCGCCATTGCCGCGTCGAGTTATTCGCGCCAGCCGGCGGTGGCGGCGGGACTCGCGCTGGCG
>DASTAL010000368.1:0-2015 GCA_035712685.1 Rudaea sp.
GGTTACGCCGAGTGCTGGGACGGGCTGAAAAACAATTTTCGCGCTTCGCGCGCCTGACGGATCGAACGACGCATGAAACTGGCAAGCCTGAAGGAAGGCGGACGCGATGGAACGCTGGTCGTCGTCGATCGCGAGCTGACCCGCGCCGTGCGCGTGACCGAGATCGCGCGCACCCTGCTAGCCGCGCTCGAGGATTGGAACAACACGGCGCCGCGCCTCAACCGCGCGTACGAATTGCTCCGCGATGCGGCCAAGGCGCAGACGATCAACGGCGAGGACGTGTTCGCGCTCGATGTCGCGGCGCTCGCCGCGCCGTTGCCGCGCGCCTGGGAATTCGTGGACGGCTCTGCCTACCTGCCACACGTTGAGCGGGTGCGCCGCGCGCGCGGCGCGGAAGTGCCAGCGAGTTTCTATACCGATCCGCTGATGTACCAGGCCACCAGCGCCGGATTCCTCGGTCCGCGCGATCCGGTGCTGGTGACGAGCGAAGACTACGGCATCGACATGGAAGCCGAAGTCGTCGTGATTACGGACGACGTGCCGATGGCGGTGACGTCCGCGCAGGCGGCCGGGCACATCCAACTCATCGGCCTGGTCAACGACGTTTCCCTGCGCAATCTGATTCCGGCGGAACTGGCCAAGGGCTTCGGCTTCCTGCAATCCAAGCCGCGTTCGGCGCTGTCGCCGGTGTTCGTCACGCCGGACGAACTGGGCGCTGCGTGGAAGGACAACAAGGTCCATCTGCCGATGCGTACCTGGATCAACGCGAAATGGTTCGGCGAGGCCGATTGCGGCGTGGACATGCAGTTCGATTTCGCCCAACTCGTCGCGCACGCGGCGAAGACGCGCCCGCTGTCGGCCGGCACCCTCGTCGGCTCCGGCACCATCGCCAACCAGGACACGGGCAAGGGCGCCTCCTGCCTGGCCGAGCAGCGCACCGTGGAAACGCTGCGCGACGGCAAGCCGTCCACGCCGTTCCTGAAATTTGGCGACCGCCTGCGCATCGAGATCACCGATGCAGCCGGACACAGCATTTTCGGCGCGATCGAGCAGACCATCGCGCAGGCGAAAAGCCCCGGCTGAGGGCGGGTTTTTTGATTTTTGCCTGCGACTGCGGCAGGCTGCGCATATTGCGCCGTTGCACGGGGGTGTCGAATGGCTGCCGAACGACTGAAACTGTACGGCTACTGGCGATCCAGTGCGGCTTACCGCGTGCGCATTGCGCTCAATCTCAAGGGCCTGCCCTACGAGATCGTGCCCGTGCATTTGACCGACAACGGCGGCGCCCAGCACGCCGATGCGTTCCGCAAGCTCAATCCGCAGGAGCTCATCCCGGTCCTGGTCGATGGCGAGCGCATCATCCGCCAATCGCTGGCGATCATCGAATATCTGGAAGAGGCGTACGAGAGTTCGGTGAAGTTGCTGCCGAGCATGGTGCGCGAACGTGCGCGCGTGCGCGGGCTCGCGCAGATCGTCGCCTGCGACATCCACCCGCTCGGCAATCTGCGCGTGCTGCAATACCTCGAACGCGAATTCAACACGCCACAAGTGGAGCGCGAACGCTGGGCGCAACACTGGATTCGTGAAGGCTTCTCGGCGTTCGAGAGCCTGCTTGCCGACAATCCCTCGACCGGCGTGTTCTGCGAAGGCGACGAGCCGACCATGGCCGACATCTGCCTCGTGCCGCAGGTCTATAACGCGCGGCGCTGGTCGGTGGACCTCAGCCCGTTTCCGACCATCGCCCGCATCGACGCCGAATGCGCCAGGTTGGCGGCGTTCGCGAACGCGCGCCCGGAAAACCAGCCGGACGCGCCGAAAACCTAGAACGCGGCGGCGTCGTAGGCTTCGGGCATCGCCGCATCGCCGCCTTCGGACAGGCGGATCTTCAGCGCCAGTCCGTCGCGCGAGTCGGCCTTGGACAGGGCTTCCTCGAGGTCGATCTTGCCTTCCTTGTACATCGTCATCAGCGCCTGATCGAAGGTCTGCATGCCTTCCTGCAGGCTGCGGTCCATCGC
>DASTAL010000369.1:0-1849 GCA_035712685.1 Rudaea sp.
TGGCCCGGGCAACTTACAACCCCTAGTTATGCCATGTAGCCGTCTTTTCATTGGCAGGCGGCGCACGGCGACGAGTAACCTTTTGCACGCATTCCGAGCAGCGCCATGGATATCCGAAGGAAAGACGTCATGTCCGATCAGGACGGAGCGGCCGGTTCTGGCCATTGGGGACCGCCTTACCTGCTGTACCTCGGCAAGGCCGCCGACGAACTGTCCATCAAGACCGCAAGAGGCCTCGCCTACTGGCGCCCGCAATGGTGCGTGGGCCAGCACCGGCATCCCGATTGCCGCTACACGCTCGGGCTGGCCGACCTCGGTTTCGCGGAAGCCAAGGCCGCGGGCGCCGACACCATGGTGGTCGGCAACGCCAATGCGGGCGGCGTCATGGCGCCGGAAACCGTCACCGACATCATCGCCGCGCTCGATGCGGGCCTCAACGTGATCGCCGGCCTGCACCAGAAGCTGCGCGACAACGCCGACATTGTCGCGACGGCGAAGCGCAACGGCCGCACCCTGTTCGATGCGCGCGAGTTCAACCGCAAGATTCCGGTGGGCGATGGCCACAAGCGTGCGGGCAAGCGCCTGTTGACCGTCGGCACCGATTGCTCGGTCGGCAAGATGTACACCACGCTGGCGCTGGAACGCGGCATGCGCAAGCGCGGACTGGTAGCCGATTTCCGCGCCACCGGCCAGACCGGCATCTTCGTCGCGGGCGGCGGCATCCCCATCGATTCCGTGGTCGCGGATTTCATTTCCGGCGGCGCCGAATGGCTTTCGCCCGCGCGCGACGACGGCGGCTGGGACCTCATCGAAGGCCAGGGTTCGCTGTTCCATCCATCGTATGCCGGCGTGTCGCTGGGCCTGCTGCACGGCGCGCAGGCCGACGCGCTGGTGTTGTGCCACGAGGCCGGCCGCAAGCACATGCGCGGGCTGCCGGATTACCCGATGCCCGATCTCAAGCATTGCCTGGAAACCAATCTTGCCGCCGCGCGCCTGACCAACCCGAACGTCAAGGCCATCGGCGTCGCGCTCAACACCTCGAACCTCGGCGCGAGTGAAGCGCTCGCGACCTGTCGCGAGATCAGCGGCCGGCTCGACCTGCCTTGCCTGGACCCGGTAACCATGGGTGTCGACGCCATCGTCGACAACCTGCTCGCATGCTGCGCCAACTGAATATCCGCCACCGCAGCCTGCCGCTGCACTCGCCGTTTCGCATTTCGCGCGGCGTCCGGCATGCCGCGGACGTGGTGACGGTTGAACTCGCGCAAGGCGACTGCACGGGTCGCGGCGAGTCCGTCCCTTACCCGCGCTACGGCGAATCCATCGCGTCGGTGCTGGATGAAACGGAAGCGCTGCGCAAGGATTTGTGCGCCGGCATGGGCCGCGACGAACTGCAGGCGCGCCTGCATCCCGGCGCCGCGCGCAATGCACTCGATGCGGCGTTGTGGGACCTGGAAGCGAAACTCACCGGCGTGCCCGTGTGGACGCAGTTGGCGCGGCCATCGCACGAACCGATCGTGAGCGCGCTTACGGTCAGCCTCGACACGCCGCAGGCGATGGAGCAAGCGGCGGCACGCATGGCGGATGCGAGGCTCATCAAGATCAAGGTCGACGCCGATGATCCCGCCGCGCGCATCGAAGCCGTGCGCCGCGCGGCGCCCAAATCACGCCTGATCGTCGACCCCAACGAAAGCTGGACGCTCGACCTCCTCGGCGAACTGATGCCGACGCTCGAACGCGTCGGCGTGAACCTGATCGAGCAACCGTTGCCCGCGGTGGCCGACACCGACCTGCTGGGCTTCACGAGCCGCATCCCGATCTGCGCCGACGAGTCCTGCCACACCAGCGC
>DASTAL010000370.1:0-3201 GCA_035712685.1 Rudaea sp.
GCGTTCAAGTACACGCAGGCCGGCGAAGTCGTGGTCACGGTCGGTTCCGGGAAAGTCATGGTCGAAGACACCGGTCCCGGCATCAAGCCCGAAGACGCCGAGCGCCTGTTCGAGCGCGGCGTGCGCGGTGAGGGCGCCGGCGGCAAGGGCGCGGGCCTCGGCCTCGCCATCGTGCGCCGCCTGTGCGAACTCTACGACTGGCGCGTGACGCTCTCGCCGCGGCCGCAGGGCGGGGCGGTGGCGACGCTGGATTTCCGACTACGGGTGTAGGCCGTAAAATTCCGTTCATCCTGAGCGTAGGCGCAGAGCGCCGAAGTCGAAGGACACTCAGCGTTTCGACTTCGCTCGCTGCGCGAGCTACGCTCAACGCGAACGGATTCTTGTCTAGACGTATTCCAGCCACCCGCGCTTGTCCGGCGTCGAACCGTCGAACAGGCCGAAGAACAGCTTCTGCATCTTCGCCGTGACCGGGCCGGGCTTGCCCGTGCCGACCGGCTTGCCGTCCACCGAACGGATCGGCGTGATCTCCGCCGCGGTCCCGCACATGAACAACTCGTCGCACAGATACAGGTATTCGCGCGGAGTATCGCGCTCGATCACTTCGATGCCGGCGTCGCGCGCCAGCGTCATCAGCGTGTTGCGCGTGATGCCGTTGAGCAGGGCGGCGCTGACCGGGGTCGTGTGCAGGGCACCGTCGAAGACCATGAACAGGTTCTCGCCGGCGCCTTCGCTGAGCAGTCCGGTCGAAGCGAGCGCGATGCCTTCGCCGAATCCGAGGCGCCGCGCTTCGCGCGCGATGAGTTGTCCCGAGAGATAGTTTCCGCCTGCTTTTGCGCCGGCCGGGATCGTGTTCGGCGCGAAGCGCTGCCAGCTCGACACGCAGGCATCGATGCCGGCTTCGACCACGCCGGCGCCGAGATATTGACCCATGTCCCAGGCCGCCACGGCGACGTCGGTCGGGCATTCGGCGGACAGGCCGAATCCGCCGAGGCCGCGGAACGCGACCGGGCGCAGGTAGGCGCGCGGCAGCTTGTTCGCGGTGATCACGTCGCGGCAGGCCTGCGCGAGTTCGTCCTGCGCGAACGGCATCGGCAGGTCGTAGATTTTCGCGGAGTGGTACAAACGCTTGAGGTGATCGCTCAAGCGGAAGATCGCCTGGCCCTTGGGTGTCGCGTAGCTGCGGATGCCTTCGAACACCGATGAACCGTAATGCACGGCGTGCGCCATCACGTGCGTCGTTGCCTCGGCCCAGGGTTTGATCTTGCCGTTGTGCCAGATGTACGGCGGATACTCTCGGGCCATGGCGGTTTTCCTTGCGGCGGAACAGTTGCCAATTATGGCATGCTCCGCGTTTCGCCGATCCGGGAACCGCGCATGAGCGAGCACGACATCCTTCTCACGGCCGCATTCGCGCTCGTCGCCCTGCTGTATTCCAGCGTCGGTCATGCGGGTGCGTCCGGCTACCTTGCGGTGATGGCGTTGGCGGAGCTTGCACCGGCGCAGATGAAACCGGTCGCCCTGATCATGAATACCGGGGTGGCGGCGATCGGCACCTACAATTTCTGGCGCGGCGGCTGGTTCCGCTGGCGCCTGTTCTGGCCATTCGCGCTGACCTCGATTCCGCTCGCGCTCATCGGCGGCGCGATCACGCTGCCGGACATCTACTACAAGCCGCTGGTCGGCGCGGTGCTGCTGTATTCCGGCGCACGCCTGCTGTTTCCGCCGCGTGGACGCGAGACGGATCTGCATCCGCCGGCGATTCCGGTCGCGGTCGGTGCGGGCGCGGGACTGGGATTCCTCTCCGGCCTCACCGGCGTCGGCGGCGGGATATTCCTCAGCCCCCTCGTCGTGTTGCTCGGCTGGGGCAACGTGCGCGAGGCTTCGGGCGTGGCCGCGCCGTTCATCCTGGTCAATTCCATCGCCGGCCTGGTCGGACGCGGGCTCGTCAACACCGCGATTCCCGGCCCGACCGTGCCGTGGCTCGCCGCCGTGCTGGTTGGCGGCGCGGTGGGCTCGTGGCTTGGCAGCCGGCGCTTGCCGATGCCGTCGATCCGGCGTCTGCTTGCGATCGTGCTGTTTCTGGCCGGCGCCAAGATGCTGTTCGGCTTGGGTTAAAGCCGTTCGCAAACCGCCAGCGTCGCCTTGGCGCGGTTCAATGTATAAAAATGGATTCCCGGCGCTCCGCCGGCCACGAGTTTGCGGCACAGGTCGGCGACCACGTCGGCGCCGAATTCGCGGATCGCATCGACGTCGTCGCGATAGGCCTCGAGGCGTTTGGCGATCCAGCGCGGGATTTCCGCGCCGCACATGTCCGAGAACCGGCGCAGTTGCGCGTACTGCGAAATCGGCATGACGCCCGGCACGATCGGAATGGCTATGCCGTGCTTGCGCGCCTCGTCGACGAAGCGGAAATACGCGTCCGGATTGTAGAAATACTGCGTGATCGCGCCGTTCGCGCCGGCGCGCACCTTGGCCGCGAAATTCTTCAGGTCGGCGTGCGCATCGCCGGCCTGCGGGTGCATTTCCGGATAGCACGCCACCTCGATGTGGAAGAAACCGTCGCATTCGCGGCGAATGAATTCCACCAGCTCGCTGGCGTAGCGGAAGTCGCCGTAGCTCGCCATGCCCGAGGGCAGGTCGCCGCGCAGCGCGACGATGCGCTTGCAGCCCATCGCCTTGTACTCGTCGAGCAGTTGGCGGATTTCAGCGCGCGTGCCGCCCATGCACGACAGGTGCGGCGCGGCGTCGAGGCCGTGCGCATCGCGCAGGTGGCGCACGATCTGCGGCGTGTATGCCAGCGTCGATCCACCCGCGCCGAAGGTGACGCTGACGTAGTCGGGCTTGAGCGCCTTCAGTTTCGGCAGCGCGGCTTCCAGCGTGGCTTTCTGCTCGTCGGTCTTGGGCGGAAAGAATTCGAGGCTAATCGGCGACATCGCGGCAACAGACAAGGGTAGTCGCCGCAGTATATCTCTTCGTCGCGATGAAGCGATATTCGAACGGGTGCTCCGGCGCGGGACGCGCGCCGGAGTGCCGCACGGTCAGTTCATCTTGCCGAAACGACCGCTGTTGAAATCCACCATCGCCTGCTGGATTTCGTCCGTCGTGTTCATCACGAACGGACCGTAGCCGACGATGGGTTCGTCGATGGGTTCGCCGCTGAGCACGACCAGCTTGGCGTCGTTGTTCGCCTCGATCTGCACG
>DASTAL010000371.1:0-2865 GCA_035712685.1 Rudaea sp.
CACCGCCGCCACCTGCGCGGCATTGCACTGCTGCGGCGTCGCGCGCGGACTGTCCGGGTAGACCTCAGTCGTGGTCTTGTAGCGCGCGTTCGTGATGCCCGGGCACAGCCCGAGCCGCGCGTAGTCGTACTCGATCACGCCCGGGGCGACGACCGGCGAGCCGATGATTTCGCCCTTCGCGTCCGCGGGCGCGATGTGCGTGACTTGCGCGACAGCCGCGATCACCGCTTGCTGGAACGCCGGTTGTGGATTCGCCGCATCGGCGCACAGGTAGAAACCGTCCGGGATTCCTTCCGGTTCGAACGGCTTGCCGTCGCGCGCCGCCAGCGCGGGCCGGAATTCCGATTCGTCGCTGTCGGTGGTTTCGTGCAGGTCGATGTGCGCGATGAAACGGTCGCGCAACGGCGCGACGAGGTTCATCAACGCCGCCGATTCGGGTGCCGGGCTGTTTTCGCGGAACGAGCGGTTCGGATCGACCGCGCGCGGATTCCAGCGATGGATGCGTTCGTAGGCCCATGGACTCACGCACGGCGCCACCAGCACGTTGATGCGACCGGCGTACTCGGCCATGTGGCGGTCGGCGAATTGCAGCGCACCCTGCACGCCGCTGGTTTCGTAGCCATGCACGCCGCCGGACACCAACGCCACGGGCAGGGCATCGTTCCAGCCGCGATTGCGGATCACGAACAGCGGGAATGATTCGGGCGCATAGTCGAGCCGGCCGTACTCGCCCACGTCGAAGCGCGAACGCAGCGCATCGATGCGGCTCGCGACCTCTTCGGCATAGCTGCGCCGCTTTTTCTGGCAAGCCAGCCACTGCGCTTTCTCGGCATCGCCCCACGGCGTGCCGGGGATGCCGATCGGATAAACGTCCGTCATGTCGAATGCGCCCTGGACTGAATTCGAGAGGACCCGCACTCTACCATTCCCACCGGCATTGTCGCAGTCAACTCTCCCGCCGCAGCGCCTGGTTGACCACCTTGCGGATCAGGCTCGGATAGTCGATGCCGGCCTTCAGTGCCGACTGCGCCAGCTCGTCGTCTCTGGCGATGCAGGGATTGGCGTTCGGCTCGATGACGTACACGTTGCCGGCGGCGGTCACGCGCAAATCGAAACGCGCGTAACTGCGGATGTTGAGTGCGCGATAGGCGCGCCTGCAGACGTCGTCGATGTGTTTCTGCAATTCGGGTTCCAGCGCCTTGGCGAAATGGTTGCGAATGCCCCAGCGCTTGCGATAGGCATCGTCCCATTTCGCCTTGTAGGTGGCGATGCGCGGTTCGTCCTCGGCCATCTGCCCGAACGTCATTTCGCGCGCGGGCAGCACGCGCATCGCGCGATCACCGATGACGCTGACGTAAAGCTCGCGCCCGTCGATGTATTCCTCGGCAATCGCGTCCAGATTCATGCGCTCGTGGATCATTGCGATGCGCGCGACGAATCCCGCTTCGTCGTCGACGATCGAGGCCTGCGAAATCCCGCGCGAGGCTTCCTCGGTCAGCGGCTTGACGATGCACGGCAGTTTCAACGTCTTCGGCAGCCATACCTTGCGCCCGCGGTAATAGACGTGGAAGCGCGGCGTGCGCACGCGGTGGAAGCGCAGGATCTTCTTGCACAGGCTCTTGTCGTTGCACAGGAACAGCGCATGCGACCCGGACCCGGTGCACGGCACGCCGAGCAGTTCCATCGTGGCGACGATGTTCTTGTCCCAGTGCGGTGCATTGCGGAACGTCTCGCACAGATTGAAGATCACGTCCGGCTTGATGTTGCGCACGGCGTCGAGCAGCGGCTGGATGTCGTCGAACAGACTCAGGCGATGCACCTCGTAGCCGCATTCGAGCAGGGCCTGCCAGACATCGTTCTCGGTATAGCTGCCGTCCGGATCGGCGAATTCGGCCGCGAAGTCGTAGTCCGGTTTCACCGCATACGGCAGGTCGAACACCATCAGCACGCGGGCAGCCATGGCTACAACTCTCCACGCAATCGGGTGGTGTAGCGGTAGTTCATCATCAAGGTGGTGAGGTAAGTCGCCAGCTTCAGCATCGCCAGCGATTCGCTCTCGTCGGCAACCAGACGCAGGGCCCGGCTGCGCTGCACGACGGCGGTGTAGACCTCGTTGACCATGAAGCGCCGCTCGCCAGTCCAGTTTGCGACCGTGGTCAGCAGTTCCTTGCGGTGCGCCTGCAGCAACCGGGCGAGCGGCTGGCGAGTTTCGCCTTCGGTCTTGGCTACGGAGAACATGCGCGACAGGTTGGCATCATGGAACTCCGGAAAATCCTCGGCCTCCACGGCGCGGCGCTTCTGGTAATACCGCTTGAGCGTGCTGCGGATCGTCGCGGCCTTCCACAGCATCCGCCCGGTCGCCTTCAATGGCGGTTTGCCGGCGATGCCGGTCATTAGCTTGTCGACGAACAGCAGCTTGTCGAGTGCCTTCCAGCCCTTGTACTTGCTGCGCCAGTCCAGGCCCGGCGTCAGCCACACCGCGAACGTCTCGACGAAATCCTCGTCCGGGTGGTACTGCGCGTAGTAGTAATCCAGGTGGCGCACGAAGCTCTTGCTGTACGGGCGAAACCGGTATGTTTCCTCGTAAGGCGCCGACGGATGCCCGAACACGCGCTGCCAGCTGCGCTTGCGGTTGAGGTCGTAGGCATACGTGAGCGCATGGCCGCACTCGTGGCGCAACAATTTCATGCACCAGCCGACGTTGTCGCCCTCGGCTTCGAGCAGCATCTTCTTCTGCAGTTTGATCAAGCGCGGATGCGCCAGGTAAAACGGAATGCCGATCACCGGCTCGTTCTCCGGCGTCAGCCATTCGTCGGCAAGGTAGCAGCGCGGCTGGAACGGGATGTTGCGCGCCTTCAATTCCGC
>DASTAL010000372.1:0-7783 GCA_035712685.1 Rudaea sp.
TTCGTTTCCTACCACATTGCGAATGCGCTCGAGCGCAAACGCAGCGCCGAATCGCTCAAGCTTGCCAACGCGGAACTCGAGCAGCGCGTGATCGAGCGCACCAGCGAACTGGCCGCGGCCAACCTCGAACTGCGCGAGCACATCGCGGTGCGCGAGCGCATGGAGCGCCAGCTCAAACACGAAACCCTGCACGATGCGTTGACCGGGCTGCCGAACCGCAATTTCCTCCTGCAGCGCCTGACCCAGGCGCTCGCGGATTTCACGCGCGATTCGCGCCACCGTTTCGCCGTGCTGTTCCTCGACCTTGACCGCTTCAAGGTGATCAACGATTCGGTCGGTCATCTGATTGGCGACGAATTGCTCAACGAAGTCGGCGCGCGCATCGCGGCGTGCCTGGAAACGCGCGACCTCGTGGCGCGCCTGGGCGGCGATGAATTCGCGATCCTGCTCAACGACATCGAAAATGCGGACGATGCCTGCGCGCTGGCGCAGCGTGTCATCGATGCGCTCAACGAGCCGATCCGATTGGGCGGCAAGGAAGTGTTCAGTTCCACCAGCATCGGCATCGCCATGGCTTCCTCGCGCTACCGCAAGGCGGAAGAACTGCTGCGCGACGCGGACGTTGCGATGTATCGCGCCAAGGGTGAAGGCCGGCATCGCTTTGCCCTGTTCGACGAGCACCTGCACAAGGAAGCGATGCAACTGATGGAGCTGGAAAGCGATCTGCGCCGCGCGATCGCGCGCAGCGAGTTCACGCCTTTCTTCCAGCCGGTGGTGCGCTTGTCCGACCGCGTCACGGTTGGCTATGAGGCGCTGTTGCGCTGGCAGCACCCGGAACGCGGCCTGCTCGCGCCGGCCGATTTCCTCGCCGTGGCCGAGGAGACCGGCGCGGCGGAACTGATCGACTGGCAGATGTTCGAGCGCACGTTCGAGGTTGCGGCGCCGCTGCTGACCGGCGAAGCCGGCTTCATCGCAATCAACGTGTCCGGCCGGCATTTTCGCGCGGATACGCTCGACGAAAACCTGCTGGCGCTGCTGCGCAAACATGCGATCAAGCCCGAGTGCGTGCGCATCGAGGTCACCGAACGCATGCTCATCGACAATCCGCCCGCGGCCAAGCGCCTGCTCGATGCGCTGCGTGCGCACGGCATTGGCGTGTCGCTGGACGACTTCGGCACCGGTTATTCGTCGCTGAGTTACCTGCACCAGTACCCGGTGCAGGCGTTGAAGATCGATCGCTCGTTCGTGGCCGAGATGGGTTCGGAAAAATCCGGCAGCACGGCGATCGTGCGCGCGATCCTGGCACTGGCCGGTGCGCTCGGCATGCAGGCGATTGCCGAAGGCATCGAAACCGAGGCGCAACACCGGATTCTCGCGCAACTGGGCTGCACGCTCGGCCAGGGATTCCTTTACGCGCGGCCGCAGCCGGCCCACGTCTGGCTGGATCGCATCGGCTAGTGCTGGGTGGGCGCCGCGGGCACGTCCTGACCGCTGCGGAATACCTGCTCCAGGTCCACGCGATCGAAGCGATAGTGCGTATTGCAGAATTCGCAGGTCACCTCGGCGATACCGTCCTCGCGCACCGCCGCCTCGGCTTCGGCGCGGCCGATGGAATGCAGCATCGAAGCGACGCGTTCGCGCGAGCAACTGCAACCGAAACGCAGCGCCTTGGCCGCGTGCAGGCGTACGCTTTCCTCATGGAACAGGCGGTACAGCAGGGTTTCCGGCGCGACATCGAGCAACTCGCGCCCGCTCACGCTGGCGAGCAGATGGCCGACGCGGTTCCAGGCATCGGCGTCTTCTTCGGCATGGGCGCTGCCGGGCAGGCGTTGCAGCATGAGACCGGCGCAGCGACCGTCGCCGCAGGCCAGCACCACGCGCGTGGGCAGTTGCTCGGAGCGCTCGAAATAACGCTCGAACAGCGCGGCCAGGTGCGTGTCTTCGACCGGCACCAGCCCCTGGTAGCGTTGTCCGCTGGCGCGGTTGTCGATGGTGATCGCCAGCAACGGCGACGGCTGCGCGTCCGGCAGGCGGAAATCGTCCGCGATGTCGCCCTGCCAGCGCGCCAGTCCGCGCACCTGGCCGTCGCTGCTGCATTCAGCGAACAGCAAGTTTACCGGACCTGCATTCTTGATCTGGATCGACAGGGCGCCATCGAACTTGATGTTGCCGGTGAACAGCGCGCTTGCCGCCAGCGTGCGCCCGAGCAGATCGGCCAGCGCGGACGGGTAATCGGCGCGTTCGCGCACCTGCTGCCAACTGTCGTCCAGGCGCACCAATACGCCGCGCACGCCGGCGCGCTCGAGTTCGAAGCGGTGCAGGAAATCGTTGGTGGATTCGGACATGGCCGCGGGAGATGGGGCGAATGAGCGCGAAAATCAATATCGATCCGGACTATTGCACATCGCTGCGGCCTCGGCCATCTTGCACGGCATGAAGTCGGGCAAATCGAATCTTGCGCGCGGCCTGTTGCGTCGCCTGTGGCGCTGGAGCTGGCGGCTCGCGTTGGCGTGGGTCGTGCTGACGTGGCTGCTCGTCGTACTGTTGCGCTTCGTGCCGCCGCCGACCTCGGCCTTCATGCTCGAGCGTCACATCGCGGCCTGGCATGCGGGGGAGAAGGATTTTACGCTGCGCTACCGCTGGACGCCGTGGCGCGACATTTCGCCGCAGCTGCCGATCGCGCTGGTCGCCAGCGAAGACCAGAAATTCCCATTCCACCATGGTTTCGACGTGCAGGCGATCCAGGATGCGCTTGACGAGGCGGACGAAGGCGAACGCCTGCGCGGCGCGAGCACGATCAGCCAGCAGACGGCGAAGAACCTGTTCCTGTGGAGCGGGCGCAGCTTCGTGCGCAAGGGGCTGGAGGCGTATTTCACGGTGCTGCTGGAAATCACCTGGCCCAAGCGCCGCATTCTCGAGGTGTACATGAACATCGCCGAATTCGGCGATGGCATCTACGGCGCCGACGCGGCGGCGCGCACGTTCTTCCACGAAACGCCAGCGCAGCTCGACGGCTATCAGTCCGCACTGCTCGCCTCGGTGCTGCCGAATCCGAAGCGCCTGCACGCCGACCGGCCGTCGCGTTATGTGCTCGGCCACGCCGAATGGACGCAGCGCCAGGTGCGGCAACTGGGCGGAGTTGGTTATTTGCCGCGCTGAGACGCTACCGTTTCTCGTACCAGCCCCGGCTGTGGTTGACGACGTGGACGACCGCCAGCATGACCGGCACCTCGATGAGCACACCCACGACCGTCGCCAGCGCTGCGCCGGATTGAAAGCCGAACAGCGCAATGGCTGTGGCGACCGCCAACTCAAAAAAATTGCTGGCTCCGATCAAGGCGGATGGCCCCGCCACGCAATGTGCTTCCCCACCCAGACGATTCAAGCCGTAGGCGAGCGCTGCATTGAATACGACCTGGATCGTGATCGGCACCGCGAGCAGCGCGATGACCAACGGTTGCCGCACGATGGCCTCGCCCTGGAAAGCGAACAACAGCACGAGCGTGGCCAGCAGGGCGAGCAACGACAACGGGTGCAGTGCACGCAGTGCGGCCTCGAGCGCGCCGGGACTTCGGCGCAAGCGGATCCTCACCGCCTGGGCCAGCGCGAGCGGCAGCACGATGTAGAGTGCCACGGACAACAGCAGCGTCGCCCACGGTACCGCGATCGCGGCGACCCCGAGCAGCAACGCGACGATGGGTGCGAACGCGAACACCATGATGGTGTCATTGAGCGCGACCTGGGTCAGGGTGAAGTTCGCCTCACCGTCCACCAGCTGACTCCAGACGAAGACCATCGCCGTGCACGGCGCGGCCGCAAGCAGGATAAGTCCGGCGATGTAGCTGTCGTGCTGGGCTGGCGGCAACCATTGCGCGAACAGGTGGCGGATGAAGATCCAGCCGAGCAACGCCATCGAGAAGGGCTTTACCGCCCAGTTGACGAACAAGGTGACGCCGAAGCCGCGCCAGTGTTGGCGTACCGCGCCGAGCGAGCCGAAATCCACCCGCATCAGCATCGGCACGATCATCAGCCAGATCAGCACTCCGATCGGCAGGTTGATGTGCGCAACCTGCATCGCCCCCAGTGCCTGAAAGGCTTGCGGGAACAGGCGACCGATGCCGATGCCGGCGAGAATGCACAGCCCGACCCAGAGGCTCAGCCAGCGCTCGAACGCGCCGAGCGCCGGTTTGCCGGCAGCATCGGCAGGCAACTCGCGCAGCAGCGCCTGCACGCGGCTTTCGATTTCGTCGCGTACCGCGCGGAACCTGTCGTCGGAGAGGTGCTTCGGATCGGGCAACGCCCAGTCCTCGCGCCGCGCGGCCGGAATCCACGGGCAGGCGTCGCCGCAGCCCATCGTCACCACGACGTCGAACGGTGTGTCGCCCAGGTCCTGCAGCGATTTCGAATGTTGCGTGCCCAAGTCGATGTCGCGTTCGGCCATCATTTGGATCGCGCGCGGGTTGATCGTCCCCGACGGGCGCGAACCGGCCGAATGCGCCTCCACGCGCGCGCCGCCGTGCGCGCGGGCGAAGGCCTCCGCCATCTGACTGCGGTTGGAGTTCTCGACACAGACGAACAGAATGCGTTTCATCCGCCGCAGCACGCGCTGCCGGTTGCCTGCGGGCCGCTACAGGCGCCAGTCGCGGCCGGTTTCTGTGGACCGCAACAGGCGGCGGCCTGAGCAGGCGTGAAATACGATGTCGCCGCGCCGTGCGTGTAGAAACTCTCCCAGCGCACGCCTTGCGGGTCCTCGCTCCAGTACTTGTCCGAATGCGCGTAGCAGCAGGTCGTGCCGGTCTCGGTCAGGCGCACGGCGTCGGCGGCCTTGAGGCGTGCGCCGATCTGCTCGAGCTCGGCCGGGTCGTCCGCCTGCAGGCCGAGGTGATCGATGCCAGGCGCACGATCGCGCTGCGAAATGGCGAAATTCACCCGCGGATCGTCGAGCATCCACTTCGCGTAATCGTCCTTGCGCACGTTCGGCTCGGCGCCGAACAGTTGCGAATAAAAGCGGATGCTCTGGCTCAAGTCCTGCACGTTGACGTGGACATGGAAACGCTTCATGTACGGGTTCTCCTTATGGGTTTTTTCGGCGCCGGGGCGCAGGCGGAATCGATGCCGCACGGTTCGCCCGCGCAGCAGTTTTCGGTGAGATGGATGAGCAGGGCGTTCATGCGCGCGTAATCGGCACGGCACCAGATGCTGCGGCCTTCGCGGCGATCGATAACCAGGCCGGCGTGACGCAGGACGTTCAGATGATTGGTCAACGTGGCTGCTGCATGCCGCGTTCGCGATTGCAGCGTGCCCACGGTAAGGCCATCGGCGCCAGCCTGCACGAGCAGGCGGAAGATCTCGAGGCGGCGCGCATGCGCCAACGCCCGCAGACTGGCGATTGCATCTGAAGATTTCATAATTTCGGAATTATGGAAATAAATAACGCCGTGTCAAGCCCGTCGGCTCGCATGCGGTTTCGTCTGAGACCCGCTTTCGGCTAGCATGCCGGCCCATGCAAACCCTGAGCGTCGTGGTTCCGGCCTACAACGAGAGCGCGGGCCTGCGCGAGTTCCATGCGCGCCTCGTCGCCGTGTTCGACAAACTCGACTTGGGCTGCACTGTGCTGTACGTCGACGACGGTAGCCGCGACGACACCTGGGGCGTGATGGAATCGCTGCGCGCCGCCGACACGCGCGTAGCGACGATGAAACTCAGCCGCAACTTCGGCAAGGAGCTGGCAATGACGGCTGGGCTGGATGCCATCGACGCCGACGCCGTCGTCGTGATCGACGCGGATTTGCAGGACCCACCGGAATTGATCGCGCAATTCGTCACCGCCTGGCGCGAAGGTTGCGACGTGGTCTACGGCACGCGCGCCTCGCGCGCGGGCGAAAGCGGCGTGAAGAAATTCACGTCCGCCGCGTTCTATCGGGTGATGGAACGCCTGAGCCACACGCCGGTGCCGCGTGATACCGGCGATTTCCGCCTGCTGAGCCGGCGCGCGCTGGATGCACTCAAGCAGGTGCGCGAGCGCCAGCGCTTCATGAAAGGCCTGTTCGCCTGGGTCGGCTATCGCCAGCGCGCGATCGTCTACGAGCGCGATCCGCGCTTCGCCGGCAGCAGCAAATTCAACTACTGGCGGTTGTGGAATTTCGCCATCGAAGGTATCACCTCGTTTTCCACCGCGCCGTTGCGGCTGGCGACCTACGTCGGCCTGTTGACCGCATTCGCCGCGTTCGTGTTTGGCGTGTTCGTGTTCGTCAAGGCCGTCTTTTACGGCGACGTGGTGCGCGGTTATCCGACGCTGCTGCTCGTTATCCTGTTCCTCGGCGGCGTGCAATTGATGGCGCTGGGCATGATCGGCGAATACCTGGGGCGGCTGTACATGGAAGCCAAGCAGAGGCCGCTTTACCTGATCGACGAGCACCACTCGGCCGGTTCGCCGTGACGTTCGCTGGCTGTTTTTCCCGGCTGGAAATACGGCTATAGTCGCCTGCGGGGATGCATCCTCCGGCGGATACGCAATCCGCGGTTTCAGTCACGGGAAAATCACATGAAAAAGTTCATTGGCGGTCTGGCGCTGGCCGGACTGCTGGGCGGTGCGTATGGATTCTGGTTTGCCGCGGACAGCGCGCACCGGTGGTTGTTCGAGGCAACGCAGGAAACCGACGGCGGCCGCACGCCCGGGGATGCCGACTTCAACGCGATCCGCCTCGGCTACCACGGCGACGCGACCGATTTTCGCGTCGATCCGAAGTGGTACGCACAAGCGGCGAAGCAGGAGGCGCGCATCGCCAGGGGGGCGCCGCGCGGCGCCAAAACCTACGCCAGGGCGGCGAACAGCCCGCTCGCGCTCGATACCAACGCATTCACCTTGCTCGGTCCGCAACCGCTGACAGGCGAGGGTTTCGGCGCCAACCGCGCGGCGGGGCGCGTCAACGTGGTGGTCAGCGATCCCGACGACGCGACCGTCGCCTGGCTCGGTGCGGACGGCGGCGGCATCTGGAAGACCACGAACTGCTGTTCGACGAACACGTCGTGGACGGTGAAAACCGATTTCCCCGAGCTCGCCAGCATGGCCATCGACGACATGACGATGGACCCGAGCAACCACAACGTGCTGTACGCCGGCACCGGCGACCTGAACTACGGTTCGTTCTCCTTCGGTTCGGCGGGCGTGCTCAAGAGCACCGACCGCGGCGAGACCTGGGCGTTGCTCGGCACCGACGTGTTCACGATGATGTACGCGCCGTCCGCCGGCGGCTACCCGCAATACCAGGCGATCGGCAAGGTGGTGGTCGATCCGAACAACTCGAACAATGTCATCGCCGGCACCAAGACCGGACTGTATGTCTCCAATGACGCCGGCGTGAACTGGACCGGCCCGTGCTACACGAACAGCTACACCACCGGCAGCGGCGCGCAGCGCCAGGACATGACCGGCCTCGCCGCGGTCAACATCGGCGGTACGACGAAACTGTACGCCGCCGTCGGCACGCGCGGCACCGCCACGCCGGTGCAACCGGATCTGGGCAAGAACGGCGCGAATGGCGTGTACAGCGCGACCCTGCCGGCGAGCGGTTGCCCCACGCTCGGCGCGTGGACCCTGCTCAACAGCGGCATGCCGGCGACGCTCGGCAACGGCACGCCGAGCACCACCTACGGCCGCATCGAGATCGCGGTGGCGCCGAGCGATCCGCAAACCGTGTACGCGATGATCGCCGACATTTCTTCGAGCGGCATTTACGGCCTGTACAAGACTGTCAATGGCGGATCGAGCTGGACGAAGCTG
>DASTAL010000373.1:0-2419 GCA_035712685.1 Rudaea sp.
GCTAGTACCTGAAACTAGTGCGTCTACCAATTCCGCCACCTGGGCAGGTGTGCGTCTGCTTGCGCAGGGCCGCGAATGATACCGGCCGCCTGTTATTATCGCAAGATCAAAACTACGTAAAGGCCGCATGAAGCGCAAGAAACCAACCCGTTCCGGACAGGGAAAGTCCGCGCCGAAACGGCCTGGCTGGATGCCGGACATGCCGGCGCGTCCGCAACCCACGTCGACCAAATCCGGACCGCGACGCGGCGCCAGGCCGTCGCCGCGTCCTGCCGACCCGCAGGCCGAGCGCGAGGCCCAACGCTACGCGCATCCCATCCCGAGCCGCGAGGCCATCGTCGAGTTGCTCGGCGCACGCGGCGAACTGCTCACCGCCGACGTGCTGGCGCGCGAGTTGGGTCTTTCCGATGCGCCCGACCTGGAAGCGCTGTCCAAGCGCCTGACCGCCATGCTGCGTGACGGCCAGTTGCTGCAGAACCGCCGCGGCGGTTACGGCGTTGCGCAAAAGCTCGACCTGATTCCCGGAACCATTCTCGCCAATGCCGAGGGATTCGGCTTCCTGCGCCCGGATGCGGGCGGGGACGACATCTACCTTTCGCCGTACGAAATGCGCAAGGTACTGCATGGCGACCGCGTGCTCGCCAGCATCGTCGGCGCGGACCATCGCGGCCGCCGACAGGGTGCGATCGCCGAAGTACTCGAACGGCGCGCGTCGCGCCTGGTCGGGCGCGTCGTCACAGAGAACGGCATCGTCGTGGTGGCCCCGGACGACCGCCGCCTGCACCAGGACGTACTGATCCCGCCGGGCAAGCAGCGCGACGCCCGCGCCGGCCAGATCGTCGTCGCCGAAATCACCCAGCCGCCGACGGCGCAGCGCGGTCCCATCGGCGAGATCGTCAGCGTGCTCGGCGAGCGCCTGGTGCCGTCGCTGATCGTGGAGATGGCGATTGCCAGCCACGGACTGCCGCACGATTGGCCGGACCAAACCCTGCGCGAAGCGGCGCAGGTCGAACCGCAAGTCGCGCAGGAAGAAATTGCCGGTCGTGTCGATCTGCGCAAGCTGCCGCTGGTGACGATCGACGGCGAGGATGCGCGCGATTTCGACGACGCGGTTTTCGCCGAGCCGACGAAGGAAGGATTCCGGCTCGTCGTCGCGATCGCAGACGTTTCGCATTACGTGCGCCCGGGCACGGCGCTTGACGACGAGGCGGTCAAGCGCGCGACGTCCGTGTACTTTCCCGGTTTCGTCGTGCCGATGCTGCCGGAGACATTGTCGAACGGCATCTGCTCGCTGAATCCGAAAGTCGAACGCCTGTGCATGGTCTGCGACATGATCGTCGGCCACGATGGCGAGGTCGTGCGCTCGAAGTTTTACGCCGCCGTCATGCGCTCGCACGCGCGCCTGACGTACACGCGCGTGTGGCAGGCGCTGGGTGAAAAGAATGCGGATGCGCGCGCCGAACTGGCCGACGTACTGCCGCATCTCGATCATCTGCATCAGCTCTACCGGATCCTGGCCAAGGCGCGCCAGCGCCGCGGCGCCATCGACTTCGACAGTCGCGAGGTGAAGTTCCGTCTCGACAAGGCCGGCGACGTGGTGCAACTCGGCGCCGAGCCGCGCAACGACGCGCACAAGCTGATCGAGGAGTGCATGATTGCGGCGAACGTCGAGGCGGCGAAGTTCCTCGACCCGCGCAAGATCCCGGCGCTGTACCGCGATCACGCGCCGCCTCCGGAATCCAAATACGAGGACCTGCTCGAATTCCTGCGCGAGTTCCACCTGAAACTGCCGCCGGCCGCGCAGGTGAAACCGAAGGATTTTTCCCAACTGCTGAAGAAGATCCGCGACCGCGTCGATGCCGGTTTGATCGAATCCGTGCTGCTGCGCTCGCAGTCGCTGGCCGTATACAGTGCGCAGAATTCCGGCCACTTCGGGCTGGCGCTGGACGCCTACGCGCATTTCACTTCGCCGATCCGGCGCTATCCCGATCTGCTCGTGCATCGCGCGATTCGCTACGCGCTGGCGAAGGGAAAGGCGTCGGAATACACGTACTCGCCGGGCGAGATGGTCAAACTCGCAACGCACTGCTCGCAGAACGAACGCCGCGCCGACGAAGCCGAGCGCGACGTGGACGAGCGCTACAAGTGCGCGTGGATGGAAAAACACATCGGCAGCGAATTCGACGGTGTGGTTTCCGGTGTGACCTCGTTCGGCTTGTTCGTGGAGCTGTCCGAATCGCAGGTGTCGGGTCTCGTGCACATCACGCAATTGCCGAACGACTACTACCATTTCGATCCGGTGCGGCACCTGCTGACCGGCGAGCGGCGCGGATTGAAATTCCGCCTTGGCGATGCCGTGCGCGTGCAGGTACTGCGCGCCAGCCTGGAGGATCGCAAGATCGATTTCCGGTTGGCGACC
>DASTAL010000374.1:0-4394 GCA_035712685.1 Rudaea sp.
CTCGGCGTGCCGCTGCACGAGCGCGCCAAGCTCGCCGGCGTCGCGGTCGATGTGGTATTCGATTCGGTGTCGGTCCACACCACCGTGCACCAGCAACTGGCCGACGTCGGCATCCTCTTCTGCTCCATGTCGACGGCGATCAAGGAACATCCCGAACTGGTGCAAAAGTACCTCGGTTCGGTGGTGCCGCAGGGCGACAATTATTTCGCGGCGCTGAACTCGGCGGTGTTTTCCGACGGCAGCTTCGTGTTCATTCCGAAAGGCGTGCGCTGCCCGATGGAGCTGAGCACGTATTTCCGCATCAATGCCGGCCACACCGGCCAGTTCGAGCGCACCCTGATCATCGCCGAGGAGGGCGCGAGCGTTTCCTACCTGGAAGGCTGCACGGCGCCGATGCGCGACGAAAACCAGTTGCACGCGGCGGTTGTCGAACTCGTCGCGCTGGACGATGCGAAGATCAAGTATTCGACCGTGCAGAACTGGTATCCGGGCGACGAGAATGGGATCGGCGGCATCTACAACTTCGTCACGAAGCGCGGCGACTGCCGCGGCGCGCGTTCGCGCATCGTCTGGACGCAGGTCGAAACCGGTTCCGCAATCACCTGGAAATACCCGAGCTGCATCCTGCGTGGCGACGACTCGGCCGGCGAGTTCCACTCGGTCGCGCTCACCCACCATCGCCAGCAGGCCGACACCGGTACCAAGATGATCCACATTGGTAAAAATACAAAAAGCAAAATTGTTTCAAAGGGAATTTCCGCCGGCCGCGGCCAGAACACCTATCGCGGTCTGGTCAAGATCGAGAAGGGCGCCAGCGGCGCGCGCAACCACACCCAGTGCGATTCCCTGCTGATCGGCAAGCACTGCGGGGCGCACACGTTTCCGTACATCGAGGTCAAGAACCCCGGCGCCATCGTCGAGCACGAGGCGACGACGTCCAAGATTTCGGATGACCAACTCTTTTATTGCCGCGCGCGGGGTATCGGCGAGGAGGACGCGGTGTCGATGATCGTGGATGGCTTCTGCAAACAGGTGTTCCGCGAATTGCCGATGGAATTCGCAGTGGAAGCGAAGAAACTGCTGGAAGTGAGTCTCGAAGGAGCAGTGGGATGAATACGGTCGACGCCCGCGGTTCGCGGCTGGTTTTCGCCACGCTGGCCGGCACGACGCTGGCCGTTCTCGGCATGATCGCGGCGTTCGCCCTGCAGGCGCATTCCGGCAGGTCCGTGGCGCTCGCCGTGCTGATGGCGGCCAGCATCGTGGCGGCGTTCGTCGGCGCTATTGGCGGACTGCTGTTGGCGAATTGGCGGCGCAACGTGATGTGGATGCTCGCTCTCGCGGTGTCGATGACGGCCATGCTGGCGTTGTTTGCCGGAGCGGTTGTTTCGTTTGGGATGAATTGATGCCATGGCCATGCTGAAAATCGACAATCTCCACGTCCGTGTCGCGGGCAAGGAAATCCTCAAGGGCCTTTCGCTGGAAGTGAATCCCGGTGAAGTGCACGCGATCATGGGTCCGAACGGCGCGGGCAAGTCCACGCTTGGCTACGTGCTGGCCGGACGCGAGGGTTACGAAGTCACGCAAGGCCGAATCGAATACGACGGCAGGAACCTGCTCGAACTCGAGCCCGAGGCGCGCGCCGCGGCCGGCATGTTCCTCGCGTTCCAGTATCCGGTCGAGATTCCGGGCGTGAACAACACGTATTTCCTCAAGGCCGCGCTCAACGCGCAGCGCAAGGCGCGCGGCGAGGTCGAACTGGACTCGATGCAGTTCCTCAAACTGGTGCGCGAGAAGCTCGCCGTGCTGCAACTCAAGGAGGATCTGCTAAATCGCGCGGTCAATGCCGGTTTTTCGGGCGGCGAGAAGAAGCGCAACGAGATCTTCCAGATGGCGTTGCTCGAACCCAGGCTCGCGATCCTCGACGAAACCGATTCGGGCCTGGACATCGATGCGTTGAAGATGGTCGCCGACGGCGTCAACGCGATGCGCAGCGCCAATCGCGCCTTCGTCGTGATCACGCATTATCAGCGCCTGCTCGATTACATCGTGCCGGATTTCGTGCACGTGCTGGCCGATGGCCGCATCGTCGAATCCGGCGACGCATCGCTCGCGCTCAAGCTCGAAGAACACGGCTACGCCTGGATCGCACAGCGCCAGGCACCCGTCGAGCAGCGTGCCGGAGCCGCCTGACGTGGACGGTCTGCTTGGCGAATTCGGCAGCGGCGATGCGCTGGCCCGCGCGGAGTCCTGGCGCTACAGCCGCCATGCGCTGCGCGCGCTGGAACAGCTGCCATTCCGCAACGCCGCTGGCAATGCGCAATTGCCGCTGGCGCTGATCGAGCGTTTCGACTGGCCGCAGACGCGCGGCCACCGCCTCGTCTTCGTCAACGGCGCTCTCGCTGCCGCGCATTCGGATGCGGGTACGTCCGGCGCCATCGTCGAGACCGCGGCCGATGGTGCGCACACGATCCGCTTCCGCGGCAAGGGTACGCTGCACTTGGTGTTCGCGAATGTTGCGTCGGACGCACCTTCGCGCTGGAACACGACGCTGCACATCCGCGTCGAATCCGGCAAGGTCTGTGTCGCGGAACAGCATGTCGGCACGGAAGGTGCGGATGTGCTCGGCGCGCTGGCCTCGGAAATCACGCTTGGCGATGGCGCAGCCCTGCAAACGGCGACGCTCGGCGATTTGCCCGGTTCGGCCTCACTGGCCCGGCGCACGCGGATTTCGCTCGGCAACGGTGCCGTATTCGATTCCACCCATGCGCTGTGTGGCGGACGTTTCCAGCGTTTCGACATCGATGCGGATCTCGCCGGCGCCAAGGCGCACCTGGCGTCGCGCGGTGTGTTCGCGCTGCGCGGTCGCGAACACGTGGATGTGCACCTGGACGTGCGCCACGCGGCGCGCGACACCACTAGCGACGTGCTCTGGCGTGGAGTTGCTGATGCGCGCGCACGAGGTATCCTGCATGGCGCGATCACGGTGGCACCGGGCGCCGATGGCGCCGACGCGCGCCTGGAAACCAAGAACCTGCTGCTGTCGCCGCATGCGGAGATCGACGCGCAGCCGGTACTGGAGATTCATGCCGACGAGGTGAAGGCGAGCCACGGCGCAACGGTCGGTGCACTCGACGAGCGCGCGCTGTTTTACCTGCGCTCGCGCGGCGTGCCGCTCGCGGCCGCACGCAGCCTGCTCATCGCCGGATTTTGCCGCGCCGCGTTTGCGCGCATCGAAGCGACCGACCTGCGCGGGCCATTTGAAGCCTTGCTCGATGCGCATCTGCCGCAGAACGCGGAGGTGGCGTGAACGCGAATCCCGCATCGACCGCGTTCGATCCGTTGCACTATCGCGCGGATTTCCCGCTGCTCGCGCGCACCGTTCATGGCAAGCCGCTGATCTATTTGGACAACGCCAACACGGCGCAGAAACCGCGCGTAGTCATCGAGGCCGTCGATGCGTTCTATCGCGAACACAACGCGAACGTCTCGCGAGCCGTGCACACGCTCGGCGAAGAAGCGACCAGCGCCTACGAGGCGGTGCGCGACAAGCTCGCGCGCTTAGTCAACGCGCCGTCGCGCGACGAGGTCGTGTTCACCAGCGGCACCACGCAGGCGATCAACACGGTCGCCTACAGTTACGCGCTGCCGCGCCTGAAGCCCGGCGATGAAATCCTCGTCACCACGATGGAGCACCACGCCAACATCGTGCCGTGGCAGCTCGTGTGCGAGCGCACCGGCGCGACGCTGCAGGCCGCACCGATCGCGCCAAGCGGCGAGTTGATCGTCGAGCGTTTCGTCGAGATGCTCAACCCGCGCGTGAAGCTCGCCGGCGTGGTGCATGTTTCGAACGTGCTGGGCACGGTGAATCCGGTCCGCGAACTGGCGAAAGCCTGCCGCACGCGTGGAATCCCGTTGCTCGTGGATGGTTCGCAGGCCGCGCCGCACATGCCCGTCGACGTGCAGGCGCTGGGCTGCGATTTCTACGTGCTGACCGGGCACAAGCTGTTCGGGCCGACCGGCACTGGCATGCTGTGGGCGCGCAAGGAACACCTCGCCGCGATGCCGCCGTTCTTCGGCGGCGGCGAGATGATCCGCACGGTGAGTTTCGACGGCACCACGTTCGCCGATCCGCCGCACAAGTTCGAGGCCGGCACGCCGAACATTGCCGGCGTCGTCGGACTCGGCACTGCATTGGATTATGTCGAAGCCATCGGTCGCGAACGCGTCGCCGCCTACGAACAGGAACTGTTGGAATACGCCACCGCCGCGCTGAAATCCGTGCCGGGCCTGCGCCTGTTCGGCGAGGCGAAGCACAAGGCGGCGGTGCTCTCGTTCCTGATCGACGGCGCGCACGCGCACGACCTGGCCACCTTGCTCGACCACGAAGGCGTGGC